>JBFMDG010000484.1:0-5954 GCA_040754135.1 Verrucomicrobiota bacterium | reverse complement strand
CCCGCACCCCGGCGCGATTCAAAATTCGACTGGCCAGAGTTTCGTAAGCATCGTTCTCCATGAGCAACGCGCGATCCGGGTCAATTGGGATCGACCGCAAAATGGCCGGGGCAATTCGTGCGGCGCCGCCCATGGCGATGCGGTCCAAACCTTCCAGAATTCGAAAATGAACCGGGGAAGAATGACAGCCCATCAGCCAGTCGTGATCCGCGGCGCGGAAGGTGTAATGCCAAAACGGTTCCAGCGCCGTAAAAGCATCGAGGAGCGCGCGTCCGGCATCCGGCGTGCCGATGCGCCCGAGGGCCTCGGCCGCACTGGCGGCGCGTTGCACGGCCGTTTGGGTCCAGCCAAATTCGTGATCGCCTGGCGGCAGGTTCGTGCCGAGTTTCGCGCTTTCAAGCAGCACCTCGCTCAAGATCGGCACCGCTTCCGCGCACCGCATTTGTCCCAAGGCTCGAATGGCCGCGAGCGATGCTCGCAGATCGTTCCCGCGATCGCGTTGAACAAATTCCAGCACTGCCATCGCCGATTCCATGGTGCCGATGTGCCCGAGCGCATTGAACACCTCTTCCATCGAGGCTTCCGAAGCCGAAGAACCCATCAACCGCATCAAGGCATGTGACTGTTCGTCGAGGCCTGAACCAGCGTAACTGCCGGACAAACTGTCGATGGTTATACTTTTTTCAAGAGGACTCGCGAAGGCGTTGAACAGGCTCCGATCACCAGTCAACGTTTGCAGCGCAACAAAGGTTGCCTGTGCAACGGCGGGTGAATTATCGCGCAATGCTTTCAGCAACGCCGGAACCGATTCGCGCGTGCCGCATCCGCCCAAAGCAAGAGCGGCCGCGAGCCGCGCCTCGGCTGATTCATCGCTCAGGAGCACACGCGAAAGTGCCGAGGCAGCGGCGTGTTCGCGCAAGAGAGCTAAACGTTGCGCTGCGGAAATTCTCGTGGCTGGCGAAGGATCCGCGAGCCGTCGAATCCAAACTTGGTGCGATGGTTCGCCGGCCATCTCGGGAATGTGTTGTTCGTGCAGATTGATTGAACCCGCTTCACGCATGCGGTCGAATTGCAGATTTAAAACACCGCCATTCGCGGCGTTGTTTCCACGCCATCGGTGAGGTTGGCCCCGTCCGAGCAGCTTGACCGGCGGAGCGCGCAACGCGAGGAGGGTGGAATGATTCGATGGGGCCGCTTCACGCTGACTGTGGCAGCCCACGCAGGAACGTTGTTCACCCGGCCGAACGTAAATCCAGCTCAACTCATTGATGACACTGCGCCCTTCCCCATCCACCGCTTGAATGGACAAGGCTCGATCAGCCGGCACTTCAACATAAAAAGAACCATCGGCTGCAACCGGCACCGTGCCCAATTCAATGGCCTCCACACCCAAATGATCGTAGGGATGCCGTGCCGAACGAACCGCAAATGGCCGCCCCTCGATAATTCGGATGGCTTTGATCCGGGCACGATCCGCATGTTTCTGGCGCGTGAGAAAAACATTTTGTCCCAACAAAAATCCGGTCGGCCGCGCGGTGTTTTCCAGTGCGGGATCGACCGACGATCTTGCAATCGCCGGAGCCGCGCGCGGTCCGGCATGGATCACACTGTGCAGATCCAAAAAGGCATCGGCGTAAATGCGCACGATTTCATTGCGATCAGGATCAAAAACACCGACTCCGCTGTGTCCCGCCAGCGTGCAGAGCAACCGTCCATCCGGCAGCGGTGAAATATCGATGAGCTCCATGGCTGGACGGAAGGTTTGTCGCGGAAGGATTTCATTTCCGGAAATAACAAGGCCGGCGGAGGAAAGCGCCGCCACTCGTCCATCGGGCAAAGGCGCCGGGCTGCCAAAGCCGAAGCTGCGCAGCCACAAGCCATTTTCCTCCGCCGCAGCAGGCGCATGATACGAGAGGGCATCGCGATCCGCTCCGAGCAGCACATGGCCCGAGGTGCCATCTGGCCGCACGATGTGCAAATGCGTTTCCACTTTGGCGCGTTCGAGAAAGTTATCCTGGCGCACGAAAACAATGTTTCCGGTCGCGGTCAGTTTCGGTTCCATATCGCCAACAATGTGGTGGGTGATGGCGCGAATGTTTGAACCATCGCCATCCATGACGAACAGGGAACGGGCGAAGTTGCCGTGATACTCTTCGCGATTGCCGATGCGCGTGGAACTGAATACGACTCGGCCATCCGGCAATGGCTCGGGATCAAAATCGTGAAATGATCCGTCGCTGATCAGTGTTGGAACGGCGTTGGGCAAGGTCAGATCGAGTCGCGCGATCCGCCAGAATTTCTCACCAGGAACGACCCGGCTGAAAAAAAGAATTTTGCCATCGTGGGAAAGGGCCGGCGATCCGACCAGGCCGGCGCCGGCATCGAGCAAGACTTCTTCTTGATACGAAGGTTGATTCGTTTGCCGGCCAGAATCTTTCCCTCGAGTCCGTTGGAGCGAACTAATGATGCGCCCGGGCATTGATGGCCCCAAAGTATCCAGTTCGAGATAAGCGCGTGAGTTGCCGATGCGCCACACGGCTTGTGGGGCTCCCGGCGTGGAACTTTCCGGAATTCGTCCCCGCAGAAAAATGAGCCGCTCCGGATATTGAAAATCGACCGGGGGATCTTTGAACCCGCTCGCGCCCGGCGCTTTTCCGGGATGATTCGGCGATCGCACGCCCCCTGTTTTGAGCCAGCCCCAAGGCGCCGCGCCATTTGCACCGATCATTTTCGCAGATTCCCATGCCGCGTCTTCCTTAAAGTCCGCTTGAGCAAAACCAGTCGGGTCAGTGACAGCCGCGACTTTCCACGATGAATCCGTCACCCACTCGATGGCTGGGCGGCTGGAGATTTCAATTCTCACGGCCGCAAGAAACCCGGCCTGGCCGCCCAGATCGAGCGCGCGAATGGCAATTACATTTGTGCCGATCCGTAGCATCGACGCGATGGCGTGCGTTTCGACCGATTGCCAAACGCCGCTCTCGATTCCGATATCGCTCGCGACAAAAGCGCCATTGACGAACAGTTCATAACCGTTGTCCGCGGTAATCGCCACTTGAGCGGCGCGCACCTCTTCCGTCAGCACGACCGATCGGCGGAAGTAACAGAGCGATCCGCCGGAGCGATGCCAGATCCAGGACGCTTCGCCAAGCTGTGCGTCGATGGTTTCCGCGGCGTCCGCAGAAGGTGAAGTCCAGAGCGCGATACTCAGAATCCCGAGGGCCAGTTGGGTTGAAGTCATGATTGGTTTTCAGCAGTCACATGCTTCGCCGGCAAAGTGATGCGCTTTGATTTGGCGTTGATTAGAAAAAAGCCGCCGGCACTTGAACATGACGCAGGTCAATGAGTGACCAGACGGTGGAATGCGTATCCCCTTCGCCACAGTCGATTCGAAGTTTGACGCACATCATGTCCAAAAAGGCGCCGTCTCCCAAAATGGCTCCCTATGAACATCCGGTCGCATGGACTGCAGGCAAGCACGCCCACAGATCAGAACGCGCTGCTCGGCCAAGTCGGTTCATGGTTATCCCCGAATCAGACCGGGTGGTGCACTCACTCACCTCGATAAGAAAATATGACAACCTCCCTTCTGCCCCAGGTTCGGCTTCAACACACGCGCCGATTCGCTGTGCTTTTGGCGGCGCTGCTTTTATTTCCATTGGTTACTCCGGCCATTCGAGCTTGCGACGCTTGCAATCTCGGCATGGTCAGCAAACTCCTCGCTGGCGAACGCCCATCCGCTCATGCCAGCGAAATGAAAGCGCTGATCAGTCACGCGGAGGGCGCGCGTTCGGCGGCGTTGCGTTCCGCGCTCGGCCCGCTGCTGCGCTCGGCCAACGCGTTTCCCTGGGCCAGCGCGAGCGCGGACATGGGACCGCAAATGTTGCTCGCGCAAGCGGGGGCCAATACTCAACTCGCCCAGGCCGGATCAAGTTCGCCTCCTCCGCCAAAGCATGAGTTTCTCGAAATCATCGAACGCGACCGCAAACTCGGCATTCCGGAAACAAGTTATGTGTTGCCCGGCACATCACCGGACAAAAAGTTCACGCTCGTCATGGAGGAAGGCGAAGTGGCGCTGGGAAATGGTGTGATTTACAAAGGATTCACCGTCAACGGAACCATTCCCGGCCCCATGCTGCTGATGGATGAAGGCGATGTGATCGAACTGACGGTCGTTAACAAGGGCTCAGTTCCACACGGAGTTTCATTGCATGCCGCCTACACGCAAACCTCGAAATATTTCGGCAAGATTCAACCGGGCCAGCAGAAAACACACGTCTTCCGGGTCACTTATCCCGGCGTTTATATGTATCATTGCGCGCCCGGCGGCCACGCCATTCCCATGCACACGCTCCTCGGGCAGTACGGCATGATGGTGGTGAAACCGAAGAAGGCAAAGTTCCGCATGGAAGAAGTCATGGGCCGCGGCCCGGATGTCGAGCTCTACATGATCCAGCATGAACTCTATTCCAGCGGCAAAGATGCGGTGGAAGCGCGGCCCGCCTACGTCATGTTCAATGGCTCCTTGTTTCGTTACGTGGCCAACCCGATCAAGGTTCGTCCGGGCGATTTCGTGCGCATTCATTTCTTGAATGTGGGCCCGAATATCATCTCCACGTTTCATCTCGTCGGAATCATTTGGGATTTTGCTTATTGGCAGGGATTGCCCAATCCGGAGAACACGTTCGTCGGCGGGCAATCCGTTTTGGCCGGGCCCACCGACTCGTGGGTGGTCGATTTTCGCGTGCCGCCAGATGAAGGCAGCTATCTGATCGTCACGCATGCCTTCGGTTCCACCACGCGCGGAGGCATCGGGATTCTTGCCGCGGCCAAAGATCATCCGCGTTCTCCCATGCAACCGGCGGAAGGGCCGAAGTACTCGGCCGAAGATTTTGAAAAATTGAAGGCGAAAGTCGTGCGCACCATTTCGCCGTTCGAACCGGGCTCGGATGATCTCGCCAATCCATTCCGGCCTGCGCCGGGAGAAAAGAAAGTGCGCATCAGCATTATTGGAAATTCCTTTTATCCGAAAGTGGTCGAAGTGCCCGTCGGCACTACCATCGAGTGGACCAACGAAGATGTGTTCGCCTTTTTTGATGGAGAATTCTCCGGTGTGCACGATGTGAAATGTTACGCGGGCCCCACTGATTTCTGGTCGCCCATGCTCGGTCATGGTGAGAAATGGAGTGTAACTTTGGACAAGCCCGGCGAGCACAACTACCTCTGCACACCGCATCAATACATGGAAGGGATCATTCGCGTGAAATGATTATCGTAGCAGCCTGGCGTGCGCGGCGGTTCGTTTCGCTGCGCGCAAGCCAGGCGATTGCCGATGCGGCGCGCACCCCCATTTTCCGTAGCAGCCTGACGTGAGTCGGCTCTAATAATTTCTTCGCGCATGCCAATCGATTGCCGTGCGGTCGCCAACGCGCCAAACGCTCCAATGCGTTTTGAGATCCGCGAAACGCGTCACCCATCGTCAAGCGCGGCGCCACCAGAAACAAATGATCGAACTCACATTCGATGCTACGCGGACCCCATTCCTCGTAGCAGCCTGACGTGAGTCGGCTCTAAATTCTTCTGCGCGCATGCCAAACAATCGCCAGGGCCCTCGTCGGCGGGCCAAACGCTCCGAAGCTTTTTGAGATCGGCGAAACGCGTGTCCGATCGTCAAGCTCGGCGCCACCAGAAACAAGTGATCGAACTCACATTCGATGCTACGCAGACCCCCATTCCTCGTAGCAGCCTGACGTGAGTCGGCTCTAATAATTTCTGCGCGCATGCCAATCGATTGCCGGTGCGGTCGCCAACGCGCCAAACGCTCCAATGCGTTTTGAGATCCGCGAAGCGCGAGACCGATCGTCAAACACGGCTCCACCAGAAACAAATGATCGAACTCACATTCGATGCTACGCAGACCCCATTAGTCGAAGAAGCCTGACGTGAGTCGGCTC
>JBFMDG010000483.1:0-5955 GCA_040754135.1 Verrucomicrobiota bacterium | reverse complement strand
ACGCAATCTCGCCACCGGCGGGCTTGTTAAATTGGGCGAAGCCGTGGGCATTATCGCCGCGCAATCCATCGGCGAACCCGGAACGCAGCTTACCATGCGCACCTTCCACATCGGTGGCACCGCGTCAGGCGTTTTCAAACAGCCGCAGATCAAAGCCAAACACGACGGTATCCTGCGATACAATGATCTCCGTCTCGTGCCGCTGGAAGATGGCAGCAACATCGTTCTGAACAAGAACGGTTCGGTGTCGATTCTTGCGGACGACGGCCGCGAGTTGGAAGCACACAATGTGGTCATCGGCTCGGTCATCTCCGTCCCCAATGGCGGCGAGGTGAAGAAGGGCGAAACCTTCGTGCAATGGGATCCATACAACGTCCCGATTCTCTCCGAGAAAGCCGGGCGAGTGTCCTTCCATGACATCATTGAAGGTGTCACCATGAAGCAGGAAGTTGATGAGACCACCGGCCAGGAAGCGATGGTCATCATCGAGCACAAGGAAGACCTCCACCCGCAAATCGTCATTCTCGATGAGAAAGGCGATCCCACCGCAAATTATCCGATTCCATCGGGAGCACACATCGTGGTCAACGAAGGGGATAAAATTGTGGCGGGAACCCTGATGGCCAAGACGCCGCGCAAAACATCGAAGACCAAAGACATCACCGGTGGTTTGCCGCGTGTGGCCGAATTGTTCGAGGCGCGCCGTCCGAAGGACGCTGCCGAAATCTCACGCATTGATGGGGTAGTGGATTTTGGACCGACGGTTCGGGGCAAGCGCACGATTCTGATCAAAGATCCGCAAACAGGCGTGGAAGAGGAACACCTCATTCCCATCGGAAAACACGTGATTGTCTTCAAGGGCGATTTCGTGAAGAAAGGCCAGCAGTTGACCGAAGGTCCGATTGTGCCGCATGAAATTCTGGACGTTTGCGGACCGCAGGAGTTGCAGGAACACCTCGTCAACGAAGTGCAGGAGGTTTACCGATTGCAAGGCGTGACGATCAATGACAAGCACATTGAGATCATCGTCCGCCAGATGCTGCGCAAAGTGCGCATTACCGAGCCGGGCGACACCACCTTCTTGTGGGGAGAACAGGTGGACAAGATCGCCTTTGAAAACGAGAACCAGCGCGTGGAAAAGATGGGTGGCAAGCCCGCCGAAGCGCAGCCGGTTCTATTGGGAATCACCAAGGCCTCGCTCGAAACTGAGAGTTTCCTGAGTGCCGCTTCATTCCAGGACACCACCCGTGTTCTGACCGAGGCCGCAACCATGGGGAAAGTCGACTTCCTGCGCGGGTTCAAGGAGAACGTGATCATGGGCCATATCATTCCGGCTGGAACGGGCTTCAACCATCATCGCAAGGTAAGCTTGAAACCGTTGGTGGAAGAGTTGCCGGTCGAGGAGCCACCGCCGGCCGCTGAGGAGCCGATGGTCAGCTAAAACAGGGAAAAATTTTTCAAATACTAGTTGCAAGGCAAAGTTCCTCTGGTAATATTCGCGCTCCGTTTTCCAAAAGGTGGGAAAGCGGCGCGTACACCGGGAAATTTTGCATAAAACGAAATGCCGACGATTAATCAACTCGTCCGAAAAGGACGAAATAAACTGAAGTACAAGTCCAAGTCGCCTGCCTTGGAAAACGCGCCGTTCCGGCGGGGCGTCTGCGTCCAGGTGATGACGCGCACACCCAAGAAACCGAACTCGGCCATGCGGAAAGTGGCCAAGGTGCGGTTGACGAATGGGTATGAGGTGATTGCTTACATTCCGGATGAAGGACACAACCTTCAGGAACACTCGATCGTCCTTGTTCGCGGCGGTCGTGTAAAAGATTTGCCCGGGGTTCGCTACCACATCGTCCGGGGCACGCTTGATGCCGCGGGGGTGGAAAAACGACGGGTCAGCCGTTCGAAATACGGCGTGAAACGCCCGAAGGCCGCTAAAGCGGCAGCCGCGAAATAATCGCGGTTCGAAAATAACAACGATTTACAATCAGGAAACGGTTTAATGTCACGACGTCGACAAGCAGTCAAACGCCAGGTCTCGGAAGACCCGAAGTACCACAGCGCCCTCGTATCACGCCTGGTCAATGTAGTCATGCAATCCGGGCAAAAGAGTGTCGCTCAGCGTATCGTTTACGGAACGTTCGACCGCATTGCGGAGAAAAATCCGAACACGAATCCGCTCGAGATTCTTCAACGCGCTGTGGACAACGTGAAGCCGCGTCTGGAAGTCAAGGCGCGCCGCGTGGGCGGTGCGACCTATCAGGTGCCGATGGAGACGACTCCCGATCGGCAATTGTCCCTGGCTTTGCGCTGGCTGGTGCAATTTGCAGATGCTCGAAAAGGCACTACCATGAGAGAGGCTTTGGCAGGCGAAATCCTGGAAGCCTATCAAGGGCAGGGGAACGCCATCCGAAAACGCGACGAGGTCCATAAAATGGCCCAGGCCAATAAGGCCTTCGCGCATTTTCGCTGGTAGTTTAAAGAAAATTTTTAACGCCCCGACGCCGAAGTATCTCGGGGCGTTTTTATTCTCTGAATTAAGATGGAAACAGCAACGGAAAATCGAAAATCGGTCAACTCGCCAGGCCGGCAATACACCATGGAGTGTACCCGGAACATTGGCATCGCGGCCCATATTGACGCCGGCAAAACTACGACGACCGAACGCATTCTCTTTTACACCGGCCTGATCCATAAAATGGGCGATGTCGACGATGGGAATACCGTCACCGACTGGATGGAACAGGAACGGGAGCGCGGCATCACCATCACTTCCGCGGCCACCACGTGCTACTGGACTCAAAAAGAGGACGGCACGCTCAAGAGCTTTGTCGGCATCCCGCACCGGATCAATATCATTGATACCCCGGGACACGTGGACTTCACCGCCGAAGTCGAGCGCTCGATGCGCGTGCTCGATGGCGCCGTGGCCGTGTTCTGCGGTGTGGCGGGCGTTCAACCACAATCCGAAACCGTTTGGCGGCAGGCCACCAAATACCGCGTTCCCCGCATCGCGTTCGTCAATAAAATGGACCGCACAGGGGCCAATTTCGAAAATGCCGTTTCGGAAATGCGCAAGAAACTCGGGGCCTATGCTTATCCCATCTTCATCCCCATCGGCAAGGAAGACACTTTCAGCGGGGTCATCGATATCGTGAATCAAAAAGCCATCGTGTATGACCTGAACGATGAAGTCGGCCTCAAGTACACCGTCACCGACATTCCGGATGACTTGAAAGAACAGGCCAGGAACGCCCTCGCCGAATTAATCGATGCCGTGTCGAACAAAGATGACGAGATCGCCAATCTGGTGATCGAAGACAAACCGATCGAACCGCTCGTACTCAAGGCTGCGATCCGTCGCTTGACCTGCAAAATTGAATTGATCCCGGTCCTTTGCGGTTCCGCTTTCAAGAAACGAGGCGTCCAGCCGCTGGTGGATGCCGTGGTGGATTATCTCCCGTCCCCTATCGACATTCCGCCCGCTGTTGGCCAGGATCCCTCGAATCCGGAAGCGCGCGTCGACGTTCCCTCGGATGACAACGGCAAGTTCTGCTCGCTTGCGTTCAAACTCTGGACCGATCCTTATGTGGGCAAGCTGGTGTTCTTCCGCGTGTATAGCGGCCAGCTCAAGAAGGGCGACATCATTTACAATCCCCGCACTCGCAAACGCGAACGCGTCAGTCGCGTCATGATGATTCAGGCAGATAAACGGATCGATGTCGAAACCACCTACGCTGGCGATATCGCGGCGCTGGTCGGATTAAAAAACATCACCACGGGCGACACGCTTTGCGACGAGGATTTTGAAGTGTTACTCGAACCGCCGACCTTCCCCGAACCGGTAATTTCGATGGCGGTCGAACCAAAGACGAAAGCGGATCGAGAGAAGCTGAGCGAAGGTTTGCAACGTTTGGCGGAAGAAGATCCCACCTTCCGTTGCTTTACGAATGAAGAAACTGGCCAGCTGATTATCGCTGGCATGGGAGAGTTGCACCTGGAAATTATTCGCGACCGTCTCTTCCGTGAATTCAAAGTGGAAGCGAACGCGGGCGCGCCGCAGATCGCTTATCGTGAAACCATCACCCGTGGGGCCGATGGCGAAGGCAAGTTCATTCGGCAATCCGGTGGCCGCGGCCAATACGGCCACGCTTTGGTGAAAATCGAACCGAATGAACGCGGCAAAGGGGTCGAGATCGAAAACAAGATCGTCGGCGGTGCGATTCCGAAGGAATACATTCCGGCGGTTGTCGATGGCGTCGAAGAAGCCATCGCGGGCGGTGTGTTAGCCGGATACCAGATGGTTGACATCAAAATCGCCATCGTGGACGGGACATTCCACGAGGTTGACTCCAGCGAATTGGCGTTCAAAATGGCCGGTATTTTCGCCCTGAAAGATGCCGTGAAAAAGGCCAATCCGATTTTGCTCGAGCCAATTATGAAAGTGGAAGTCACGACGCCGGATGAATATCAGGGCGATCTGCTGGGCGACCTGAACCGCCGCCGCGGCAAGATTGTGGCCATCGAAGCGAAAGAGACTTCGACGATTTTGAATGCCGAAGTGCCGCTGGCGGAAATGTTCGGTTATGCCACGGCGATTCGTTCGCTCTCGAAAGGCCGCGCTGCTTATTCGATGGAACCGCTCGCGTTCGAGCCGGTCCCGAGCAGCATTGTGGCTACGATCCTGGATTCGGCCAAGCCGAAGCCGGCACGCTCTTAACCAGACGATTTTAAAACTCACTCACTCAACGACTGTTCTTTGTAACTAACTGTTCTTTGTTATGGCAGGCCAACGCATTCGCATCCGACTCAAAGCCTATGACCACCGCGTCATAGACCAGTCCGCTCACGAGATCGTCGAAACCGTCAAACGCACCGGCGCTCGTGTCGCTGGCCCGATCCCGCTGCCCACCCGCATCGAGCGGTTCACCGTGCAGCGCTCGCCTCATGCGGACAAAAAATCTCACGAAACCTTCGAGCAACGCACGCATAAGCGCCTGCTCGATATCATTGATCCCACGGCTAAAACCGTGGACGAACTGAAAAAACTCAATCTGCCCGCCGGGGTGGATATCACCATCAAGATTTAAGTTATGTTAGGCTTGCTCGGCAAAAAACTCGGCCAGACCCGCGTTTACGACGCGAAAGGCAACCTGATCCCGGTCACCGTGGTGCTCGCCGGACCCAATCGCGTGCTCCAATGCAAAACCATCGAGAACGATGGTTACCGCGCCGTACAACTCGGGTTCGACGACCAGAAGGAATCGCGGTTGAACAAACCGACCCTTGGCCACGTGCTCAAACAAAAGGGCCAGCCCGTGAAGCGCATCAAGGAATTCCGCGACTTCACCCTCGACGTCAAACCTGGCGATCTCGTCAACGTGAACATTTTCGCGCAGGGTGATTTCGTCGATGCCATTGGCGTGACCAAAGGCCGCGGTTTTGAAGGCGTGGTCAAACGCCACCATTTTCGCGGCGGTGATTCGACCCACGGCGCCAAGGGCTGGCACCGTCGCTCGGGTGCGATCGGTTGCCGTTTGTTTCCCGGCACGGTCCAGCGCGGATTGAAAATGCCCGGCCACATGGGCCAGGTCCGGCGCACCGTCCAAAACCTGGAAATCATTCAGGTGCGCGAAGCCGACAATATTTTGTTGGTGAAGGGAGCGATTCCCGGCGCGGCGGGGGATTACATCGTGATTCGCGAGTCGAAGAAGCGGCCGAAGAAAGCGGCGGCTGCGGAAGAGAAGAAATAATTTGCGCGCTGAATGCCTGTGGGTGTTCGGCACTGATACGACATGAAGCTGACAATTAAAGACATTGAAGGGAAGGACCAGGGCGAACTGGAAGTGAAGTTCCAGCTCGTCGAGGATGGCCGCGGCACCCAAGCGGTCCATGATGTGGTGGTCGCCTATCAGGCGGCGCAACGCATGGGCACGGCGTGCACAAAAACCATGG
>JBFMDG010000482.1:0-5959 GCA_040754135.1 Verrucomicrobiota bacterium | reverse complement strand
GCGCGCGAATTCAATCTCCTGATTCCAACCGCCGCCATGGAACACTTTGAACTTTCCTTCGGCTGGTCCCACCGGATCGATTTCGGGGCGCGCCGGATAGGGCGCAAACCAGTCCAGACACCATTCCCACACGTTGCCATGCATGTCGTGCAAACCCCAGGCGTTGGGCAGCTTTTGTCCGACCGGATGCGTCTTGCCCTCGCTGTTTTCTGCGGTCCAGGCAAACTCCTCAGCGCGCTCTTTGTCTCCGAAGCTGAACTGATTAGTGCTTCCGGCGCGGCAGGCATATTCCCACTCCGCTTCGGTTGGAAGCCGATACTCGAGGTGTTCCGGCAACCGTCCGAGAGCCCGTTCGCGCCGCGTCAGCGCCGCGCAGTAACTCATCGCTTGCATATGGCTGACTTTCTCCACCGGACAATTCGTGCCGCCCTCTTTAAAGTGACTCGGATTATCGCCCATCAGTCCGGCGTACTCGCCCTGGGTGACCTCGTACTTTCCAATCCAATAATCGTGCGTGATCGTCACCGGAAATTTGATGCGCATGAATGTGCCCGCCTTGATTAAAACCATGTTCGTCATCGGCATCAATTCGATCCGTGCCGGACCATTCGTGATGGCGCCGTTGCTGGATGGCGATTCGGTCTGCCGCTTGCAACCCGCTGTCAATAACAGTGTGATCGCCACACAAAAAATAAATCCTTGAAGCCGGCGGAAGCGGCTATTCAGAATCGTCATCATAGGCAATGCGTACTTCGCGAATCTCTCTCTCGCATTTCACGGTGCGCTCTTTTCCATCGGGCCAGCGGATCCAAATGGATTCAGGCATATCGGGACAACCAAGCACTTGCACCTTTCCATCCTGCGACCAATAACCGGAACCCGCCAGCACCGCGCGGCTGGGGCTCCATCGCCCATTCTCGAATCGAACGCTGACCTGCGCGCCGATGGCATCGCGATTCTTCATCGGTCCCCGCAGCGAAATCCGCAGGCCGCGCCGCGCGCCGTTATTCAGAAATAATTTCGTGGACGCATGATTCTGAGTCACCGCCAAATCCAATCGGCCGTCCTGATTGAAATCCGCCAATGCGGCGCCGCGCTGTTCTCCAAAGATAGAAATCCCACTGGCCAATGCGTCCATGGCTTCAAAGGTTCCATCGCCATGGCCCCTCAGCCACAGACCTTGGCCACTGTCCTCACGTGAGATGTCCGATTGCGTTCCGAAAAAATTCTGGCTCAGGAACAAATCCTCGTGGCCATCTCCATCCACATCGCCGGCGTTGATCGAAAAAACGGGAGCGAGTTGAGCGGCGGGGGGCAGGGGAATCCATTCGAAGCGTGACGGGCGATTGAGCAAGATCCCCGATTGCAATTCGTTGACTTCGAGCCAGGAAACATTCGCATAACGTTCTCCCAGAATTTCGCGCACGCTCGCTCTGGCAAACCTTTCGTGTGAAGTGAATTGCTGCGTCACCTCCGGCAAACCCTGCGCCAGCTCTGTTCGATTGCGAATCGGAAACCAATCCCCGCCCTTCGACCATGCTTCCATCAAGTCAACGATTGCGTCCCCATTCCAATCCCCGTGGAACAAACGAATAGGGCTTGGACGAAATAATTCATAAGGAGAGTTGCGTCCCCGATTGCCCACCGCCAGATCTATGCGGCCATCGCCATCGAAATCGCCCGCCGCGATTCCCGTCCACCATCCGGTGCGGGCAGACAGACCCAAGTCTTTCGTTCGCTCGATGAACTGTCCCTTTTGATTTTCGAAAATGCGCACCGGTCCCCATTCGGTGGCCAGTGCAACGTCTGCATCGCCATCTCCATCGAGATCACAGAGCACCACTCCGTTTACGATGCCCGCATTGTCAAAGGGTTTGCTCAAAGCTTCGCTGTGCTGCAGTTCGCCCGATGCATGCAACCATACGGAGGATGCGGCTGCTTGCGGATAGCGCCCGGTGCGAGCACGTCCGCCCACAAACAAATCGAGATCCTGGTCGCCATCCAAATCGGCCAACCCCATCGGCCCCAAGTTGCCATGGCCCACATTCCATCGATGCACGATGGAAAAGTTTGTTGGCGAAATTGCGAGCATCGAACTTTGCTCCGCGGCGCCAGCTTCGACATTTTGCGTGCCCGCGAGAAGGAGTGATTGTCCCGTGTCGTTGCGCCAAAGAAGCACCGCGCCGTAATCGTTGCTGGCCTTCGGAGCGTTGCCGATTCGGCCAAAGGCTTTGCCCGCGTGATTCGTGAAAATGCCCAGGACACCACCGCTACCAGAGCCGATGATCAGATCATCCCAGCCATCGTCATTGAGGTCGGACCAACTGACACCCGGACCCGATCGGCTCAAGCGCCACGGCAATAGCGGTTGCCTGGCCCAATCGTCGAAAGGCGTTTCATGATGTGAGTGCGCGAGCCACGCGCTCACCTCTTCAAACAGCGGCGCTGACTTTTTTATCACGGGCAGGCTCGTGTCGGAAGCGGTTGCGCGCTGGTCGATCACATACAAATGATTCGGGTGCAAATTCTCCAAACGAGTTTTCGTTCCATCTCTCCAGGTCACTTCAAGCCGGAGCGGCTGCGCATTAGTGCCTGTGGCGAAGACGCGCATCGCATCATCGCCGGACGCGTAACGTCCGCCACAAATCATTTCCTGCGATTGAATCACCGGTCCGCCCGACAAAACCAATCGCGCGCCAATGCCCTGGCGATTGGCCCCGTTTCCCAGCAGCCGGACCGCGATTCTCGGAGCGGTGGCTTCATTTCGATAAATACCCGCGGCGGCGTTCAAATTATTAATGACCGCATCGAGATCACCGTCATTGTCGAGGTCCCCCAAGGCCATACCGTAGGAAATGCCAGGTGCGTCGAAGCCCCATTCACCACGCTTCGGTTCGAAGACACCGTCGCCGCGATTTCGAAAAGCGGCATTGGGGGTTGACCAACGCGGATGAAACTGACGGGACCGTTTCATTTGTTCGTCCGTCATTTTGCGCGCGCGAATCTGGTCATGGCTATCCTGGTCCATGACATCGAATTCGAAACCATTCGTGATCAGCAAATCCTCGAAGCCGTCGAGATCGACATCGACAAACACCGGGCACCACGACCAGTCCGTTGCGGCGATGCCGGCAAAGAAGGCCGTTTCGGCAAAGGTGCCGTCTCTCCTGGCGAGGAAGAGCATGTTGCGATTGTAGGACGGTTCCTCGTCGATCTGTTCGCGCAAGGTGGGTTCAGGAACGTCGCGGACCAGTTGCGTCAACCTCTTCGAATGCTCGCGAGCCAGCATGTCCACCACCACGAAATCATCCAGGCCATCACGATTTATGTCCGCAAAATCAATTCCCATCGAGGAACGGCTGGTGTGGCGGAGGACGAACTTGCCCATCGCGCGGAAAGTGCCGCGGTCGGTATTGATCCACACTCGATCGGGCGAGGGCATGTCGTTGCATATGTAAATGTCTGGAGCGAGATCGCCATTGAGATCGCGGAACATGACCGCCAATCCCCAGTCGCGAAATGGCGCCATCGGTTTCCCCGTTTCGTCTCCAAAAATTCCCGGTTCAAACTGAATCGGCGTGAATCGGCCTTGGCCGTCGTTGCGATACAAGCCATCCACTTCGGCGAGTTCGCGGACTTTGCCATCGGGCAATGCTTCAAATCGATCTTTCCACTTTGGAAGACGGGTCGATTGCCCATTCACACGCAGCACCTCCCATTTATCACCGCGGCGGCCGAGAGCGAACTTGGTCGTCGGATCCGCCATGTACATGTAATCCACGTAATGCGTGCAATAGAGGTCGAGATCGCCGTCGCCGTCGATATCAGCCATTGCGAGTGAAATGGCGGAGTTGGTTCGCGAGAGTCCGGAATTGAATTCCGTCCAGTGACCCTGGCCATCGTTCAGGAAGAGGCGGGTGCCGGCCGCAATGCCATTGACGAACAGGTCCAGGTCGCCATCGCCTTCAACATCGGCAAATGCCGCGCCGGTGGAAATTTCATCAGCGCATGCGGCCTCGCCAGGAGAAGCTTCGGAAAATCGCCAATCCCCCTGGTTGAGGTAAAGCCGGTTCGGTCCTTGCAAATGGCAAAGATAAATATCGGCCCAGCCATCGCCATTCACATCGCCGATGGCGACACCGGCGCCGTTGTGCGCCACGGCATTGGTCAGAGAGAGATCCCCGCTCAAAGTGTTGGTGAAGTTAACGCCGATTTGATGCGGATCGAGGCGGGTGAATCCGGCCTTTGCTTCGCTGGCAAAAGCCACAGCCACAGGACGACTGCGAAAGCCTCTATCTTCGCTCCAGTGCAATGCTGGACCGGTCTGACAAAAAGCACTCAGTGCTCCGGCGACAACAATCAGAGCCCAACCGGGCCAACTCATTTCATCAGCAGAACAAACGTCCGAATGTTGTGTCAATGCGCATGTGAATCGGAGAATCGGGGCCTGCGTGAGCTCGCGTGAGTGGTTTCAGTTTGGGTTCAGCTTGGAGGCGGACGCAGATTGGCCGCACGGAATTGGAGCGTTGCGTTGCTCCAGTTTACAACAACGGTGACCGGTGAGAACCGAAGGCAGGAATTATAAGTCAGGACCGATTCTTCTCGATCGATCGTTTAACTCGAATGAAAAGTGTCGAGGAATGGCATTTCTGATTTGAGTCCGAACGGGAAAATCCTATGCTGCTGACGTGACCCCAAATCCAGCTGTCCCGGGGCATCGGTTGCGTTCGACCCATTCAGGGCCCGGTTTCACTTTGATCGAACTTCTCGTTGTCATTGCCATTATCGCGGTTTTGGCCGGGATGCTTTTGCCGGCCATGTCGCGCGCGAAAGAGAAAGGCAAGCAAACGAGTTGTCTCAACAACCTTCGCCAAATGGGCGTGGCGGTGTTTCTTTATGCCGATGACCACCAGGATCGGTTGCCGCCGCCGGAATTTGACCCGGATCGCATTCCCGGTTCGAACCCGTGGCGCGGTTATTTGCTCTTTTGGGATCCGGGACGGTTGAACCAGCCGGCGCAGCCTGATAAAGCTGTCAATCTCGGTTTGCTTTACACGGGCAATTATCTGCGCGCGCCGAATATTTATTATTGTCCAAGCCTGCGTCACGCCAAGGGCCTGCGCGTGGTGTTTGAAAAGAAATACTTCGAAAGCCCGAAAGTTCCCTGGCCCATGTACGCCGTCGATGGCCAGGTCAATACGACCTACACTTATTTCCCGCAAACCGATGTGCTGTCGAAACGCGAAAGCGAAGCCAAACTCGATTGGGTGCAGGTTGCGCAAAAGCAAACACAGCTCAGCGCGCGGCGGTCGATGATGACCGATTTGATCTACACGTGGGGAACGCTGGCGCATACCAGTGGCAAGAATCCTTTTGGATTGAACGTGCTTTGGGGCGATGGCCACATTAATTTCTGCAAAACCCGCGCAGCTTTCGACACCAAACTCTGGGGCGGCACCGGCGCCAATCCCACGTCGGAAACCCCCGGTGACAACCCTAGAAACTGGCGCACCATTGTTTCCTATTTGCGCCCGTGAGTTGCCCCCGGCGAACGAAACGGAAGCGAACGTGGCAAAGGGGAATGGCAAACGGCCGATGGCGCAAAACGCAGGACAGGCGTCGCGCCTGTTGACTCGGCGACCGCAGCAGTGAAAAGGAACGGGACAAATCAACCGCAGCGATGCAGAGGCGCAGAGAAAAACGAATGGATTGTTCGGCAAGGCGAATGGTTGCAGGCCCATGCTTGACCTTGACATTGAACGGCGACTTTTGAATGTTGCAGGCAAGTTCGATTCCACAACATTGCATTAGAAGATTGTTCCTATGACAAAACTGCCTCTTCTCTCCCGGGTTGCCCTGCTTTTGGTTGGTCTGGTTGCTAGTGCCGTGGTCATGGGCGCGGCCGACGATTTCAAACGGGAGCGGGGTAAGAATGCTGACGTGAAAAACTCATGGGAAG
>JBFMDG010000481.1:0-5974 GCA_040754135.1 Verrucomicrobiota bacterium | reverse complement strand
AGTCGCCGCGGATTCGGCGGGGCGGGCGCCCGGCGGTTGATCGGCCGCTTCGACAAAAGCCATGCGCACGGCGGTGAGGCTTTGTTTGAGCAGTTGCGCTTCGTTTTTGTTGAGATTGCCGCGCGTTTTGAATTCGAGCATTTCCAGCTGGTCGATGAACATTTTCGCCGCGTCGAGATCGCGCAGATGCTCGTTATTTTGCGGGTTGGGAATATGGCCGAGGTACATGAGGGCCATGTTGGACGTTTGGAGCACGAGCGTCGCGAAAAGCGCGCTCATTATCTCCTCGTGACTGGCGTTCGAGAGATCATGTGGATGTTCGTCGCTCATGAATTGTTACTTTCGCGACACCGCTTGTTTTCGGCCAACAAAAAATGGACGAGATGCTTTAAGCGCGTCTCGAGATGGACGGTTTGGAGAATGATCTGGCGTTCCTCGGCATTGGGAAGGAGTGTGCAGGACACGAAGTCGGCCAGATGATCCGGATTGGGAATGGAAACGAGATTCTTGATCAGCCGCTTCAATGAAGAAACGCCCAGCTCGCTGGTCTCGGTATCCGTCAGCTTTCCGAACTGTTTCAGAATATGCAGCGGGAATCGAACGCCCAGTTCCAGCCGCTCAGCCACGAGCTCGAGCACCTTTTGGGTCAAGGCATCCACCGCAACGCTATCCGCGCCCGTGGTCTCGAGAGGACGAATTTTTTGCACGCGATACGGTTTGTAACGGACGGTTTCCTCCAGTTCCACGCGCGCGATACCCTGCAAAATTAAATGCGAAGTGCCGTCCTTGTTTCCGACCGAGACGCGGATCAGGCCGAGCCCGGCCACCGGCAAAGGGATCTCACGATTGCTGCCGGGTCTTTGCATGGCTACGGAAAACATTCGATGAGAATTCAGAGCGTCCTGAAGCATCTTGCGATAGCGGGGTTCGAAGATGTAAAGCGGCAACATTGCCTGCGGAAAAAGGATCGCATTCGGCAGGGTCATCACCGGGATCTCGCGGGGTAAATCCATGAATAGAATGTAGGGGGAGGCGTCGATAAAGCAAGGCGAAGATGGGCTTGCCAAACCAACAGGCTCTGCGCATCGTGTGATTTATGAACAAAGTTTTTTTGGCTCTCCTGATCCTGGTTTGCGTCGGACTGGGTGCAGGTTGGTACTTTCGACATCAAGCCGCGCTTAAAGAAAAACAGGCGGACGTGGCGACCATTGTGACGCTTTCCAACGAGTGGACTCAAACCAAAGCCAGGTTGGATGAACAGCAACAAGTCAACATCACATTGGAAACAAATCTCACGCTGCGGCAGGAGGAACTCTCCCGAATTTCCAACACGCTCAATCAGACCCGCCAAAATCTCGCCAAAGTCGAAGCCGATGCCAAAGCCGCTGCCGAAGCCGCCGCCGCCGAGGTCGCCAAACGTGACGCACGGATCAACGAACTCGAATCGCAAAAAGACGATCTGACGAAGCAAATGACCGATTTGAACACGTCGATCACCAATCTCGAAGGCAAGATCGCCGAGACCGAACGCAAACTGGCGGCTTCGGAAGGCGACCGGGAATTTCTGCTGAAAGAGTTGAAGCGGCTCCAAGCCGAAAAGGCGGAGCTGGAAAAACAATTCAATGACCTCGCCGTGTTGCGGGACCAGGTGCGCAAATTGCGCGATGAACTCGCCGTCGCGCGCCGCTTGGATTGGATTCGGCGCGGAATTTACGGCAGCCCAATGAAAGGCGCTGAAAAGCTGCAGAAGGGCTTCATCGCCAGTTCCACCAACCTGACCAATTACAATCTCAACGTGGAACTGCGCGAAAGTGGCGAGGTGAAAATCAACACCAACCCGCCTCCAGCCACCGCTAATCCACCCGCCAATTCTCCCGTGCCGAAATGATTCGGTCCGATTCGCTGCCTGACTCCTTCGGACGGATCATGCGTGATTTGCGCGTGAGCCTGACCGATCGCTGCAATTTCCGCTGCCTCTATTGCCTGCCGGAAACCGAAGAGGCCGCCAATTTTTACCGCGCAAAATTCGATCCGCTGCGCAATCCCCGCCCGCGCCCGCTGCCATTGCCCGATTGGAAACCAAAATCAGAGATTCTGACCTTCGAGGAAATCGAGCGGCTCGTGCGCCTCGCGGCCGCTCTCGGCATCGAAAAAATCCGGCTCACCGGCGGCGAACCACTTCTGCGCAGCGCCATCGAACAGTTGGTGCAGCGCATCGCAGCCATTCCCGGCATCAAGGATTTGGCCATGACGACGAACGGCTTTTTGTTTCCCAAAAAAGCCCGCGCACTCCAAGCCGCTGGACTCCGCCGCGTCAGTTTCAGCCTCGATTCCCTCGATCGCGACAATTTTCGCAAGATGACCGGGCGCGATGGGTTGGAAACCGTGTTCGACAGCATCGGCATCGCCCAGGAACTCGGCATGACACCGGTTAAAGTCAACGCCGTGATCATTCGCGGCATTAACGATCATGAGTTGGAGTCCCTGGCCCATTTTGCGCGCGAACGGAATGTCAGTTTCCGTTTCATTGAATTCATGCCGCTCGATTCCGGCCGCACGTGGCTGAAAGATCTGGTAGTTCCTGGACGCGAGATTCTGAAACGCCTGCAAGCGCGCTTCGAGCTGGTCCCGATCCATACGGCAAACAAATCAGAAACGGCGCGCCGTTGGGCCTTCTCCGATGGCCCAGGTGAAATCGGAATTATCGCCCCCGTTACTGAACCGTTCTGCGGGCATTGCAATCGCATCCGGCTCACCGCTGACGGGAAAATCCGCACCTGCCTGTTCAGTTTGCATGAGCACGATCTAAAATCACTCCTTCGCCGTGGGGCCTCAGATGATGAAGTCCAAGCCACGTTGCGGAGCATCGTCTTGCAAAAAGAAGATCGGCATCACATCGGTGAACCCGAATTCGTGCAACCGGAACGATCAATGAGTTGCATTGGCGGCTGATCCAGCCAGTGCGCTCTTATTGTGAAGAGGAAGTGATTGCGCCCCGGATATCCGCTTCAGCCAAACCGCTCGCCGGCATGCCAAAAGAGGTGAGGTCATGAGCTCCGCGCCAGCAACTCATCATCTACATGGAAATGAGGAAACGCCTCAATCCGCGCCAGTCTGTTCGTCAATAATCTGCCGCGCACGGCTCAATCCGGTTTTGGCCGCGGCGAACAATCGCGCAGCATCGGCCAGGTCGTTGGCGGATGCCTTTTGCTCCAACTCCTGCATTGGCAGCGCTACAATGTTGATGCCGCACGTGGAACTGGATCCGGCCAGCTTATGCGCGTAAAAATTGATATCCGCCGCAATGCCGTCCTGGATGGCCGTCTCCAGCTTAGACATCAAATCGTCAGCTTGAGTGAAATAGATTTTGATCATCCGCTGGACCTTCACCGGATCATTGTAGGCCAGGGATTGCAGCCGTTGTAGATTAACCGGCAACTGCGAAACAGTGAGGCCGAGAGCCGCGATGCTCTCGAGGCTTTGACCTGCCGGTTGAGCGAATTCCTGATTCAGCGCCTGCCATTTCTCTAACGCGGCTTGAAGCTGGTCCTGGTCAACCGGCTTGCTCAAATAATCATTCATCCCTGCCGCGAGACACTTTTCCTTATCTCCGGCCATGGCGTGAGCCGTCATTGCGATGATGTACACCGCCGACCGTTTTCCTGAAAAGTTGAGCTCTTTTTCCATTTCCCGAATGCGACGCGACGCGCCGTACCCGTCCAGTTCCGGCATCTGGCAATCCATCAAAATGAGGTCATACGAACGTTGCTTGACCGCTTCAATTGCTTCGATGCCGTTGTTGGCCACATCGGCGGCGTATCCGAGCAGATCGAGTTGGCCCAGCGCGACCTGTTGATTCACGATGTTGTCCTCCGCCAATAAAATGCGCAGGGGTTGCCGGGGGCGCCGGTGAGGAGCGGTGGTTGATTCCACAACCGCCGGGGGTTGGAGGACGGGGATCGCAGGCAGATTGGCTCGCTCGGAAAACGCGTTCACCACTTGATCGAACAAGGAGGAAGGCTTGACCGGTTTGACAATATATCCATCCAGTCCCCAGGCTGAAATCGTGCTCGGGTCAATCCCGCCGCTGACAGGGATTAAGACCACAATTCTGGTCCGGGACATTTTTTGATCCGATCGCAGAGCCGCCACAAAAGTTTCGGCATTGGATTCGACGCATTGAAGATCGAGAATCAATAGGTCAAATGGCGCACCTAAGGCTGCCGCTTCGCGCAACAAAGGCAGCGCTCCCGGCAAATCCTCCGATCCTTGAGGCGTGATTTGCCAGAGCCTGAAATAACTTTCCAACATTCTCAACGTTGGTCGATGCGCGGTGGCGATGAACACTCGCTTTCCTTGAAGAAGATTTTCGCTCGAAGACCGGATTGGCGGATCACCCGCAACATTGACGAAGGGCAGAACGAACCAAAAAGTCGAGCCTTGCCCCGGTGTGCTTCTGACACCAATTGTGCCGCCCATGATTTCGCAGAGGTTTTTGGAAATGGCCAGACCAAGTCCCGTTCCGCCAAATTTCCGGGTGGTCGATCCGTCTGCCTGCGTAAACGCGCTGAAAAGTCGCGATTGCGCATCGGGCGGAATTCCAATCCCCGTATCCCGCACTTCGAAGCAAACATTGGTGTGAGTTTCGGTGCGGCTGTGAGTCGAAACTTGCAGGGTCACGTCGCCGCGCGACGTGAACTTCACGGCATTGCCCGCCAGATTCAGCAAAATCTGCCGCACCCGCATCGGATCGCCGCATACCTGCCTGGGCAATTCCTTTTCGAAAACACAGGTTAACTCGATGCCCTTGGCCTGGCATTGCATCCCCAACACGTCGAGCACGCTTTCCACCGGTTGAGTCAAGTCGAACCGCAAATTCTCAAAAGTCAGCTTGCCCGCTTCAATCTTCGAGAGGTCGAGAATTTGGTTGATAATTTCCATTAAGGAATCGGCGCTGGTGCGGACGGTGGAAACGTATTCCCGCTGTTGGGGAGTCAAGGGGGTGTGCATCAGAAGCTGCGTCATGCCGATGACTCCGTTGAGTGGCGTTCGGATTTCGTGGCTCATGTTGGCCAGGAATTCCGCTTTGGCGCGCGCCAGATCCAGGGCGGCGTCGCGCGCCTTGCTCAATTCCTCCTCGAATCGTTTTCGTTCGGTGACATCGCGCGCGATGGAAATCAATTTACCAGGTTCGCCACGTTCCCCCGCGACGTAATTGCCTTGGGATTCGATAAATCGCAACTCCCCATCCGGCAATTGAAACCGGAATTCGATACGTTCTCCCTGGTGGGTCGCGAAAGTTTTCCGGAAAGCCTCGCGCACGCGCACCACATCGTCCGAATGGATTTCCGCAAAAGCCTCCGAGCCTGGGCGCAACTCGATTTCACCGAAAACTTTTTGATACGAAGGACTGTTGTAAAGCCTTCTTCCTTCGGAATCAGTCACCGCGATCAAATCGCTTACATTATCGGAAATGAGTTTGAATAGCGCTTCGCTCTTCCGGGCTGATTCTTCCGCCTTATCGCGTTCCACCGCGGCCGCGGCCAGAAGCATGTTCGTCACCGCCAGAATGCCGATGTAACTCCCGATGAGCATCAGGCTCTCCTTTTCGGTGCTGGCCACAAAAGGACCGCGCTCATCCAGCAATGTGTAAATAGCGATCGATGAAATCGTCAGCGTACCGGTTGTGGCGCCCCGCTGGCCGAAACGCAATGCGCTCCAGACAACGAAAGGGTAGGGCAAATACGCCAGCGGGTAGTTGGCGACTCCGTAAAAGAACCAGGAATTGAACGAGAGCATCGCGGACAGGCAAAGACCGGTCCAGCAGACGCCTGCCTCCACTTTGCGCAAGACATCCCAGGCCAGAAAGGAAGGCGAGGCCCAGGCCAGGATGAAGGGTGAGAGCACCAGAATGCCAATCGCGTGCGGCACCCAGGATTCAATTAATTTCGGAAAGAGTTCATCCCAAACCAAC
>JBFMDG010000480.1:0-5977 GCA_040754135.1 Verrucomicrobiota bacterium | reverse complement strand
ATTCATGTGCGTATTCCCGGTTAAGACCCACGGTTTTTAGCCAGTTCAAATAGCCAGGAAAAGAAAATTGCAATCTGATGGAAGGGGTTAAGGGCTCGCCAGCGTCTTCGTGCTCAGCAATTCAACGCAGATTGCTTTCCCAAAGCGATGCTGTTTTAATGCTAAAGATTTCCGTAATTCGCGAACGAGAATTGCGCAGCGGATCAACTCGGCTCGGCGGAACTTGCGTCGGCGTTGAAACCGATTATCGCACCTGCGCAAGTTGTCCGCTTCAGCGGGGCACGGAAACGGCACTCGCATGCCACGAAGTCACATGTTGTTTTTCGAAGTCGTGAGATCCCTCCCTTTCCACCTGCGCTCGCTCCTCCTGTTCCTTTTGCTTTTCGTAGGTGGACAGACTGTTTTTGCCCAAGCGGCCAATCGCGAGCCGCCCTTGCATCAGGTGGACGGCTCGTTTGTCCGCGAATGGCTCGTTCTGGGACCGTTTCCAGGCCGAAACCTCGATATCGACTTCCTGGCAGACGCGGGCGGAGAAGCCAACGTTCGACCGAAAGAAGGCGATAGGGTCCGGACCAAAGATGGAAAAGAATTTGTCTGGACGCGCCTCCGTTCGAATCATGATGTCGTCGATTTCGAGCAAGTCTTCAGCAACCTGGAATGGAGCGTCCTCTATGCTTATTGCGAGTTGAATTCCAATGGGTCAACAGAAACTCGCGGCGCGACCTGGCCGGGCGGCACCCTGCGGATCAACGGAACGAACGTGACCTGGTCCGTTGGAGGAGATCGTTTTGATATGCCGCCGGTTTTTCCGATGCCAATGAGCCCCGGACGAAATCCGTGCCTTGTTAAAATTCGATTCGAGTTTCAACCGCCCTTTGCGTTTTCATTTCAACCGCTGCCATCGGAGAGGGCCACAGCGGAATTTCACGTGACGAATCCAGGTGGCCAGCCCATTCCGCGGGCGCTGATCGAGATTTACGATCGAGGTGAAAAGGTGACGGAGTTGCACACCGACGCCTCGGGCATGGCGCAGGCCTGTTTTTACCCACTGGCAGATTCCTATGAGGCAAGGCTCACTTCGAACGAACTGGGAGCGTGGTTGCCCGCTTTTTCGCTTCGTCCGGGGGAACGCCGGAGATTTGATGTGGGGTTGGCCGAGGTCGCTGCCGTTTCAGGGAAAGTCCTGGCCATGGACGGATCACCGCAATCCTCAATTGTCGTGCAAGCAGTGTGCGTGTCAGCCGACGCCGACGCGATTGGAGCGACAAGGTTAAACCGGCCAAACCAAACCGGGTTCTATGCATCGCCCTCATTGAATATGGCCGATGACGGCAAGCGAGCCTTGCATGGGAAAGAGACTGCTAAAGTTCGGTCCCTGTTTCCCATGCCGCCGTTCTCGATGACGGTGCTGTCGGATACCAACGGAAACTTCCGATTCGAGAACCTGCGACGCGGCCAATATCGATTAAGAGCACATGGTGCGGGAGGCCATGTTTTTCCAGAAGGCGAAGGAGGATCGAATGCAGCGGAGCCAATCACCGTCGAGCCCGGGCGAACCCATCATGGAGTGCGATTCGTGATGGGCGAAGTCAAAAAAGGCGTCTCGACCGTTTACTCTGTGAAGCAGGGGTTAAAGGAGCTGGTTCCGATGGTGGCGCATCGGACTCCGGACGGGATGCTCTGGGTTGGAACGTATGAGCGCACCATTCATTCGTATGACGGCGTGGCGTTTTCGACTTATTCCGTGCCTGAGATTTCGGGGAATTATGTTCGCGTGATTGCTCACGATCTGGCGGGCACGGTATGGATCGGCACGGACAAGGGGATCGGCCAATTTGCAGGAGGCCGTGTTCAAACCGTGCCGTTCAGCGAGACACTTCCCGGCAAAGACGTGAGCTCGATTGAAGTCGATTCGGATGGCACGCTGTGGTTCAGCACCACCTCGGGATTATGCAAGTATGACGGGCGGCGTCTTTCGAGGTGGAGCATCAAAGAGGGTGCTCCAAGCAATGGTATTGGCGCGCTGCTGCGAACGCGGGAAGGTGAGCTATGGATGAGCACAAGCCGCAGTCTGGCGCGCTTTGATGGACGACAGTTCTCCGAACCCATTTTGTTGTCCGGTCCTCGCCCGGCCATCCGGGAAAAACTTCACCAGGCGCGCGATGGCGCCATTTGGTTCTGCAGCCCTGAATATGAAAAGGCGGCATTCCGATTTGATGGGACGAATCTGTTCCGATTGGGGAAAGAGGACGGTCTGGTGGGAGATCAAGTATTCGACATTGCGGAAACCTCGGACGGCATATTGTGGTTCGCCACCAACGCAGGCATTTCGAGATTTGATGGAACGACCCTCGTCAATTACACCTTCGCGGACGGTCTGGGCCTGGGCGAGGTCAGGAGTATTTTCGTCGATTCCGATGATGTCCTGTGGTGCGCAACCTACGCTGGCATCTCCCGATTGGATCCAAAATCGTTTGGCCGGATCACGAAGCGGGACGGTTTGATCAATCAGCAAATGGATACGCCAAGCGTGTTCGCCATTGAACCGGATGCGCAAGGCGGTTACCTGATTGGAACCGAGTGGGGAGGCCTGTACCGCCTCGAAGGCGAGGCTCGCGATCGGCTCACGAAAGCCGATTTCCTCGATCGCGCCTACGTCCGACATATTCAACGCTCGACTGAAGGCACGTTATGGTTCGGCACGGCCGACGGGATTTACAGGCTTGCTCAAGGAGGGATCGAGAGAGTCTTGGAACGCAATTGGATCATTGCCATGAAAAGTGATGACCAGGGCCAGCTCTGGTTTGGGCAAGGTTGGATCGGAGGCGGTCTTACTCGATACAATCCGCAAACGAAGGAAGAGACGACCTTCACGCAAGACCAGGGCCTCCCGGACGATTCGGTTTGGACCCTCGAACGGGCCGCAGGAAATGGACTTTGGATCGGCACCGGCAGCGGGTTAGCCGTGGTTCGCGATGGCAAAATTGAAAACGTTGGAAAGAACGTCGGGATTCCACCTTCGGCATTGAGAAGTCTGCATCGCGACAATGAAGAAGCGCTCTGGGTTGGCGGCGCGACCGGGTTGCTTCGTTTGCAAGGGACGAATGTACTGTTGCTGAACCGTATCAACGGCACGCTCATCGAGGACATCTGGTGCAGCGTCCGCGGAAAGGACGGCATTCTTTGGATCGGCACGGATAAGAACGGTCTCTTCGGATATGATGGTCAGGCCATAACGCAGTTGGATAAGCGGGACGGCCTTACTGCCAATAGTGTGTTTAGCTTGAGGCCCGACACGGATGGCTCGCTTTTGGTCGGGTTAATCAACGGTGGACTCTCCTTCTACCGGCGGACCAAGACGCCTCCTTCGGTCCGGATTATCGAGGCCAAATTGGAAGACCGCACTTTTTCCGAAGTCGCGAACCTGCCCTCGACCCAGATCGGGCAGCGCGTCAGCGTTCAATATCAGGAAATCGATTTAAAGACTCATCCCGAGAAACGGCAGTTCAAATATCGAGTGCTGGGCCCATCGGGAAAAACTCTCTTTGCCGGGCTGACCAAGGAGAGGCGATTCGAGTGGACGCCACACAAAGGAGGCGCTTACTCGTTTGAAGTCGAGGCCATCGATCGCGATCTCAATTATTCGAAACCGGCGCGCCTGACTTTCCGCGCGACCGTTCCCTGGTACGCCAACCCCTGGATTATTGTTCCGGGCGGGAGCGCTTTTGGAGGGCTTGTGATTTGGGCTTTTGTGTCTCGCGCGATTTACGTGCGGCAACGCCGCGAATCAGAACGTTTGCGCGAACAAATGCTCCGGCAGGAACGCGAGGCGCGTGAAGCTTTGGAAGAGAAAACCGGGCAACTCGAAAAAGCGAAGCAGGCAGCCGACGCGGCCAATCACGCCAAGAGCACCTTCCTGGCAAACATGAGCCACGAAATCCGCACCCCGCTTAATGCGATCATGGGCTACGCGCAAATCCTGCGTCGCAAGCCCACATTGCACGCCGATGACCGCGCGGCTGTGAAAACCATTGAAAGCAGCGGCGATCATTTGCTGACGCTGATCAACAGCGTTCTGGACCTTTCGAAAATCGAAGCCGGGAGTATGGAAGTGCGGCCGGCCGATTTCGATCTGGCGCAACTGCTCAAGGAAGTCGCTGCCATGTTCCGGATCCGATGCGAAGAAAAAGCGCTCACTTGGCGCGTCGAGTTTCACCGGCCATCCGCACCTTCTCCGGCGAAATCTTCCTTCGATCTCACCCTCGATCCCGTGCCGGTACGCGGTGATGAAGTGAAACTGCGCCAGGTATTGATCAACCTGCTCGGCAACGCCGTGAAATTTACCGATACCGGACAGGTTACGTTGCGCGTGATGGCGGGCGCTCAACCCTCGTGCGAAGCGCCAACTTCAGGCTCCGGACCGAGCGCCATTCCGTTCACGTTCGAAATTGTTGACTCCGGTCCGGGCATAGACGCGGAAGCCAAGGAGAAACTCTTCGCCCCATTCGTGCAGGTCGGAGATGGGATGAGAAAGGGTGGGACCGGATTGGGACTGGCCATTTCACGAAGGCTGGTCGAATTGATGGGCGGAACGATTGGATTGCGATCTGCGCTCGGCGCAGGCTGCACGTTTTATTTCACGGTTCCGCTCGGGCCCGCCTCGGCGAAACTGCTGGAACACACCACCGCCGAGATCCGGGAACCTTCCCATCTGGCGGATGGATTTGCCGTCGAGGCCGTCATCGTGGACGACATCGAACCCAATCGCGCGGTGTTGATGCAGATTTTGGGTTCGCTCGGCTGCCGGGCGCGCGCGGCCGAGAGCGGCGAGCGGGCCCTGGAATTGATTCGCCAGCGCATTCCGGACATCGTTTTTACGGATGCGCGAATGCCCGGAATGAGCGGGTTTGAACTGCGATTGAAGATTGTGGAGGAGTTCGGAGCAGACCGCATGAAGGTGGTCGCGATCTCGGCCTCGGTCCTGGCTCATGAGCAGAAGCAATATCTTGAAAGCGGCTTTGATGATTTTATTGGCAAACCTTTTCGGGTCGGACGGATCGCCGAATGCCTGGCGCGCTTGCTTTCGGTGAAATTCGAATATGCCTCTGACGAACAGCAGGCTGCGTCTCAGATAAACGAAACCCCCGAGCAGGCGCGCGTTCGTTTGCCCGGGCCGCTTTGGACGCGATTGCGGTCTGCGGCGAAAGCATATCGGATTGTGGAGTTCAAGCGTTGCCTTGCCGAAGTGCAGGAATTAGGCGGCGAGGAGCGGCGCCTGGCAGCGGCGTTGGACGCCCTCAATCAAAAGGGAGATATGGATCGAATTCTGGAGATTCTGGATCATGTCACGAAGGAATGAAGACCCGCGGTTCGGATTGGATTTAAATCTTCTGTCGAAACGTTTTTTCCAAACTTGTCGAATGGGATCCATTGAAAGTTGTTCGCTTCACAATCGCCAGGCTTCAAGACGGGGGCGCCTCGAAGTGCGCCCGGGGCGGGCGCGCTCCCCATCCGCTGCTGCGCAGCGCTCGCGGTTGAACCTTTTGGCGATGCGACGGGCTTCCCTTTGTCGAGAACCTTGACTCCAGGCTTTTGTTGCACTTGCAACAACAGGATCTCGGCGGGAGCACTCACGTCCGGCGTGTCGTTTCCAGCTTCCAGCCGTAAACTGCTTTTGTTGGCGGGCGCTTCAATCCAAATCGTTCGCTTCACAATCGCCAGGCTTCGAGGCGGGGGCGCCTCGAAGTGCGCCCGGGGCGGGCGCGCTCCCCATCCGCTGCTGCGCAGCGCTCGCGGTTGAACCTTTTGGCGATGCGACGGGCTTCCCTTTGTCGAGAACCTTGACTCCAAGCTTTTGTTGCACTTGCAACAACAGGATCTCGGCGGGAGCACTCACGTCCGGCGTGTCGTTTCCAGCTTCCAGCCGTAAACTGCTTTTGTTGGCGGGCGCTTCAATCCAAATCGTTCGCTTCACAAT
>JBFMDG010000479.1:0-5979 GCA_040754135.1 Verrucomicrobiota bacterium | reverse complement strand
CAGGCCAGCGCTGGATTTCCCCTTTATCAATGGTAACGCGCTGCACCTGGCAGCAGCGATTTCTTCGATCTCCCTGGCGCAAAGGGTCCGATTCTGCAAATCGGGACTGTTGCACTCAGTGATAACGGATCGCAGTACCGGGTCGTCGTAACCGCTTTGGGAGCCATCACCACCAGTGCCTCGGCGCTGTTGACGGTTTTGCCCGATATGGAACCTCCGACTTTAAAGGCGGTTTACGGAGTGGTTGGCTCCGGGCTGCGCGTAGGCTTTTCTGAACTGGTTTCAATCGAGTCTGCCAGCAACCCAGCCAATTACAGTTTGAGCGACGGACAAAACATCATTGCCATCGTCGGTGCCGCTTTGCTGGAAGATAAGTCGGTCCTTTTAACCACGGAACCATTGCTGGAAGGCGGCGCCTACGTCTTAACGGTGAATAACATTCAAGACAGAGCCTCGGGCGCAGGCAATACAATCCTCCCGAACACGCAGTTCCAATTCACCGCCTTCGTTCCCGCCTTTGGGACGAAGGTGAGGGGAGTTAACGGACATTTCTATGAGGCCATCGAAGCGCCGATTGAGGGAATAACATGGGCAGAGGCCAAAACCGCGGCGGAACAACTCAATTTGAACGGACAGCCTGGCCACCTTGCGACCGTGCTTTCGTTTGAAGAGGATCTGCTCATCCAGATTTTGCACCAGGGAAACCATGCCTGGGTGGGAGGCTTTCAACCGGAGAGTGAAACAAGCATTCATTCCGGCTGGCAGTGGGTCGATAACGATGGACCTATCGATGGGTTCAATGCTCTGTCTTCGTCCTACGCCAACTGGTCGAGCTGCGAACCAAATGATTACTGGGGAATCGCGAGCGAGAATGGCCTTCAAACCGGCTATGCTGAATCGCACTGGAACGACTTGCCAGCGGACTGGCCTCTCACGGTTTACATCGTGGAATATGAAGTGAACAATCCGCCCAGTTTCAGCAAAGGACCGGATCAGGTCGTCCTGGAAGATTCAGGCCCGCAAATTTTCCCCAATTGGGCGACGGACCTCTCTCCAGGAGGTTCTGATGAGGGGGAACAAACCATCAGCTTTACCGTTTTGAGCGATCGCCCGGATTTGTTTTCGGCCGCGCCGGCCATTTCACCCGACGGAACGCTCACGTTCACGCCAGCGCCAGGTGTCACCGGCATCGCCAATGTCACGGTCATTCTTCAGGATGATGGTGGCACCCTCAATGGAGGAGTTGATCAATCAGATCCACAACTCTTTTCTATTACGGTGCAGGAGGACAACGCGGACTCGACGTTCGTGGTCGGTAACACAAACGACAGCGGACCCGGCTCGTTGCGTCAGGCCATTCTCGATGCCAACAGCGATTCCGGACCAGAAACGATCCTGTTCAATATCGTCGGCGTCGGCCCGCATACGATCCAGCCACTGACAGCTTTGCCGGCCATCACCGAGAGCGTTACGATCGATGGCTACAGTCAGATTGGGGCAAGCGCCAACTCCATGACAGTGGGGAATGACGCCATTCTGCAAATCGAATTGGATGGCAGTCTGGCCAGTCCCGGGACTCCCGGATTGATCCTGCAAGCGGACCACTGCACCGTCCGCGGACTCGTGATCAATCGCTTTCATGCCGGCGGAATTATCCTGCTGTTTGCAAACGCCTCCGACAACCTGATCCAAGGCAATTTTATCGGCACTGACATCACCGGCACCATCGCTTTAGGCAATGGCGTTGGTGCCGCAGGCATAGGTTTGAACGATGCTCCCAACAACATGATTGGAGGAACCTCTCCCGCCGATCGGAATCTTCTTTCCGGCAACGTCCTTGGCGTCGTCATCAGTGGCGCCGCCAATAACGCCACCGGAAATCAGGTTTTGGGCAACTACATTGGCACCGATCGCACGGGCATGTTCGCATTGCCGAACTCCAATCATGGGCTGTTCATTGACAATCCTGGCAATGTCATCGGAGGCACCGCCGCCGGCGCCGGCAACCTGATTTCCGGGAATAGCATCTTTGGCGTGCTCCTGATCGGATCGGGCGCCTACGGCAATCAGGTTTTGGGCAATCTCGTCGGCACCAAGGCTAACGGCACCGAAGCTCTCCCCAATTTTATCGGCGTTCATATTCTGAGTGCCCCGGCAAATTCCATCGGCGCAGCCGATCCCGCCGCCCGCAATGTTCTCTCCGGAAATCTAAACGAAGGTCTTTTGATCAATGGCGGCGCCTCGATCGGAAACATAGTTCTCGGCAATTTCGTGGGAACCGATGCCTCAGGCGCTGCGCCTCTGGGCAATGGAGGCAACGGCATCCGACTAGACTTCCAACCGGATGCGCCCAGTAACAATGTCATCGGCGGAACCGCGCCAGGGCAGGGGAACGTGATAGCCTTCAATGGACTCGTAGTTGGCGGACAGGGAGTGGTGATCAATGGCGGCACAGGCAACAGCGTTCGTGGCAATTCCATTTTCCTAAACAATGGCACGGCTGGGCTGGGGATCGATCTGGCAAGTGACGGCCCGACGGCCAACGACGTTTTGGATCAAGACGGCAGTCCAAACCATCTGCAGAATTTTCCTCACATCGCTTGGGTTCGTTTTGACGGAAGCACCCTGATGGTTCGCTATACGACTCTCTCCTCGCCCACCTCCGCCGCTTTTCCAATTACCGTGGATTTTTACGTAGCGGATTCGGACGCGCAGGAAGGACAGATTTGGTTTGGCAGCGACACGATCGATGCGGCCAATTGGCTGGCCGGGCACACCAGCACTTTTGTTGTCCCGTTCGGAGGGGCGGAAAAGATCGTTGCCACTGCCACCGATGCAGCGGGAAATACCTCGGAATTCTCCCCCGCTATTTCGATCAATCAGGCGCCCTCGATTTCTTTGTCTTTTGCTGAATCGGTCAACGTTTCCACGGGCCAGTGGCCATGGACGATGGACACGGGAGATCTCGATGGCGATGGCAGGCCCGATGTCGCTGTCGCAAACCAGAACGACAACACCGTCAGTGTCTTTCATAACACGGCCGCGCCAGGAGCGATCACACCGGGAAACCTTGCGCTGGCGGCGCAGTTGAATGTGACCGGCAAACCTTTCACGCTGAGCATGGGTGATGTGGATGGCGACGGCAAAAAAGATCTGCTGTTGGTGACTGGAATCCCAGGAGCCATTTCCATTTTCCGCAACACGAGCTCGCCAGGAGCAGTTGCATTCGAGCCCGAAATTCATTTTTCAATTGGAGTCGATGCGCAATCGGCAGCGCTGTCGGATCTGGATCAGGATGGGAAATTAGATTTGATTGCGGGTCATGTGAGCGGCGTCTCGATCCTGCGCAATCGCATTGGCTCTGAAGAAGCCGGTGACAGCCTTGGTGCCGATTCCTTTGATTCTCGAATCGATTTTGCCACTGGAGGCACCTATTGCATTTGGGTGGCGGCAGCCGATTTGGATCGCGATGGGAAAACGGATGTTCTCGCAGTCAATAATGGGAATAACGGCATTGCCGTGCTGCACAACGCCAGCACTGCGGGAAACATCAGCTTTCAACCTGCTGTCAATTTGGGCACGGGCCCCGCCCCAGCCATCGCGCGGATCGGCGATCTCGATGGCGATGGCAGGCTGGATATTGCGGTCAACAATTTTTTTGGAGCGAGTGTTTCCCTATTTCGCAATCTCACGAGTGTTGGAACCATCACGGCAGGATCGTTCGCTGGTCCAATTGATCTGGCGACTTCGCTTGTTCCGGCCGCCGTGGCCCTGAGTGACTATGATCTGGACGGCAGACTCGATCTGGCCGTCGCTCAGCCGTTGGAACAACTCGTTTCCGTTTACCGAAACATCGGCAGCGGTGGCGCATTGGGCGCCGATTCGTTTGCCGCGCCGTTGGACTTTCAAGTGGGTTCCAGTCCAGGCGGCTATTTTCCGCTGTTTGTTCATTTCGAAGATCTCGACGGCGATTTCAGACCGGACCTGATCACGACCAATCCGGAGGAAAATGCCATTTCAATTCTTCGCAATACCGTGAGCGCATTTCTGCCGCTCAATTCCGGATCTGCTTCATTGCCTTTTACGATCCGCGATGACCGGACGACTGGTGACGATCTGGTGATTACCTGGACCAGCTCGAACCCGAGCATCCTGCCCAACAGCAACATTTCCGTCGAAGGCTCCGGACCGAATCGGTTCTTGAAGGTGACTCCCATCGAAAATGCGGCTGGGGACGTGTCCCTCACCGTGGTCGTGACGGATAGCAATGGCGCGGCGAGCTCGAATCTGTTGCGGGTCCGGGTTGGTTGCCCAGACAACACCCACTGGCCACAAGCCTGCCCGTTGGGTTTGACGGGGGTCGGAGGAGTTCTCAGCGGCACGATCTATCAGTCGATCGAAGCGCTCGATGAAACCCGGTGGTTCCGGTTTTCCGTCCAGCCGCAAAGCAAACTCGTGGTCACCTTGAGCGGCCTGCCAGCGGATTACGATCTCTTCCTCTTCGAGGATATCCAGGCGCGCTACTCGGAAATCCTCACTCCGACCACGGAAGATTTGGTGCGTTTAGGAGTCGAATTCGCGCCCACGGCCTTTTCACCGACGGCCTTCAGCGACGAGGCGCTGGCGCCCACGGCCTTTTCGCCGACCGCTTTTAGTCCAACGGCGTTTTCGCCGACGGCATTTAGCCCGACGGCGTTCAGTCCTACCGCCTTTTCACCGACGGCATTCAGTCCCACCGCCTTTAGTCCCACGGCCTTTTCGCCGACGGCGTTCAGCCCGACGGCCTTTAGTCCGACGGCTTTCTCTCCGACCGCGTTTTCACCGACGGCATTTAGTCCGGAGGCATTTGCGAGCGCGCAGACGCGGAGTCTGATTGGGGTTTCCGCCTTCAGCGGGACGGCCAACGAAGGGATCCTCATTAACACCTGGAATCATGCGGGCGAGTACTACGTCGCCGTGCGCGGGCGGAATGGAGCTTTTGTTCCCAATCAGCCATTTCGGCTGGATGTCGCGCTGTTGACAGGGGCATGCGGCGCGATCAACCCGTTGCTACCGGCATCGACGCATCAAGCGGTGGCCGGGAACTACGCGACAGCGATCCTCACGGATCCAAACCGGATGATCAGCCAGTTGAATGCGAAGATGAATCCGAGCAACAATGCGCAGTTGGCTGAGCACATCACGGCCAGCGTTGCGAACCTGCAAAGCAAACTCAATGAATTGGCGGCGCGCCCGGAAGTGCATGGAGTTGTGATTGACGCCGGGAACGATGCGGCCGTGCTTTTCGCCAATGCCCAGGCCGATGCCAATCCGGAATGTGTGTTTGCGAAAAATATGGTCGCAGCCGCGTTGCAGAACATTTTAACGCTTTATCGCAATGCCAATCCCAACCTGGCTTACGTTGTTCTGGTCGGGAACGACGATGTCATCCCTTATGTGCGGTCACCTGATACGGCTGGGCTGGGCAACGAGAATAATTACATTCCTCCGGTGCGCGACCACACCACCAGCCAGGCCAGCCTGCGCCATGGTCAAGTGCTCAGCCAGGATGCTTACGGTGCGGTATGTGGGGTGACCATTAACGGGAGTACCTTCCCCATTGCTGATTTGGCGGTCGGCCGGCTCGTGGAATTACCCGGAGAAATCACCGGGTTAATCGATGCCTACCTGGCAACGAGCGGCGGATTGCTCCCCACACCGCAGTCTTCTCTGGTGGTAGGTTACGATTTCCAGGTGGATGCGGCGCGAGCCATTGGCACAGAGTTGCAAAGCAGCATCGGCAACGGAACAGGGCAGGTGCATAGTCAACTCCTCGCGGTTGATCCAGAAGATCCTTCCAAAGTGCTGTCGCCGCTAAACAGAGCGTCATAATTAATTGCCTATGTAAGCAATCCGGTGTATGGTCCGTGCATGAAAGCACTGACTATCTCTGACACCGAAAACATGGTTATGGCGCTGCAGGATGAAATCCGCCGCAAC
>JBFMDG010000478.1:0-6000 GCA_040754135.1 Verrucomicrobiota bacterium | reverse complement strand
GATGCTGAAAGCCCCGCTTTCCTGCCGAAAAACCTGTTCGGCGCCAGAGATGTTCAGAGAGCGTCCGGCGGCGATTTTGAATTCGCCGCGATTCACGTGGCGGGCGCCGGACTTGTGCAGCGTTGTCGGCCAATGAATGTCCAAGCGACCCAGGTTGACCAACTCGAGATTGAGTCGGCGATCGCCTTGCGTGCCTTCGCCGACTGTGAAAACCCCTTTTGTTCCATTCACGAGAGTTCCGTTGTTGACCGTGAAACTGCTGGTCCAACCGCCGCTCACCGATTCGATCAGAATTTCCCCTTCATTCGTAAAGCCATTTTCGGCCGTAATCGTCGTGTGACCGCCGGTCGAATCACCGCGCACCCAAAGCTTCTGGCCTTCGTGGAGGTCGCCGGAGTATTTGCCGGCGCTGTGTGTCATGATGAAAGTGGCAGGGGCGACTGCAGCGGGGCCTAAGCGAAGCTCACCAGCGACGAGATAAGTCGTGCCCGTCATTTCCCCGCCGGTGTAGTTCAACAGACAACTCCGCAGATCGAGCAGACCATTCACCGTGGTCAGTCCGCCGGAGTGATTCAAGGTCAGATCTGATAAGCGGCAAGTGTCGTTGACCTGAATCGTTCCAGCTTCCTGATCGAAGCTCGATCCGGTGATAGAGAGGAATCGATTCACATTGATCTGTCCTGAGTTGCGGTGGGCAGCACCCGGTTTTCCCAGATCGGCTGCGAAATCCACCGTCAACTGGCCAGCATTGATCAACTCGGCCGAGAGCCTCCGTTCCCCTTGCGTGCCTTCGCCAAATCGAATTTTCCCGTCCGCCTTGTTCGTGAGAGCGCCATTGTTGATGGAAAAGCTGCTCGCCCAACCGCCGCCTACCGATTCGATCAAAATTTCTCCTTCGTTCACAAATCCGTTCTCCGCCACCATGCTCGTATGGCCGCCCGACGAATCCCCGCGAATCCACAGAAACTGGCCTTTGTGCAAATCACCGGTGAAACGCGAGGCGCTGTGCGTGAGAATGAACGAGGCCGGCTCGAGCGCATTCGCACCCACGTTCAGCCTGGAACCGACCAAATAGGGTGTGCCCACAATCCGGCCGCCTTCGAAATCAAAACCGATGTCATTTCCAGTGAACGCGCCTTCGATCGTGAACGTGCCGGCTTCCTGTCGAAACACCTGGCCGTTTCCACTGATGCTCAGGGTGCGTCCGGGCGCAATCTGGATTTCACCGCGATTGACATGCGTCGCATTGGCTTTCTGCAAGATGACAGGCCAGTTCACATTCACGCGGCCCGAGTTTTTCAATTCCAAATTCAAGCGCCGATCACCTTGGGTGCCTTCTCCAACCGTGAGCACACCGGTGGATGCATTGACCAATGAACCATTGCTGATGGCAAAACTGCTCGTCCAACCGCCTTCAACGGATTGGATGAGAATTTCGCCCTCGTTTTGAAAACCGTTTTCTGCCGTGACCGTTGTGTGCGTCCCGGCGGCATCACCGCGGATCCACAAGGTTTGGCCCCGATGCAAATCACCTGAGTAACGCGACGAGCTATGGGTCAGAATAAATGAAGCTGGCGTGGTTGCGTTTGCGCCCACGTTGAGTTCGGAACTGACCAGATAGGGTGAACCAGTGATCTCTCCCCCCTCGAACTGAAACCGGATGGAATTGCCGCGAAACAGTCCGTTGGCCGCGAGCAGGCCCGCTTCGTGGCGGAAAGTTTGTTCGCCTCCGTTGATTGTGAGCGAACGTCCCGAAGCAATGTTGATTGTCCCACGGTTGATATGGGTAGCGGCATTCTTGTTCAAACCCGACGGCCAATTGACATTCAAGGTTCCGAGATTCAGCAGTTCGGCGTTGAGATTGCGATCGCCTTGCGTGCCTTCGTTGATCTCGATCACGCCGCTGGGCAAATTGGTAAGCGTGCCCGTGTTGACCGTGAAACTGCTCGTCCAACCGCCATCGACCGATTGCAGCAACATGCCGCCTGCATTGGCGAAGCCGGATTCAGAAACCACCGTGGTGTGATTGCCTCGAGTGCTGCCGCGTATCCAAAGATGGTGCCCGGCAAAAATATCGCTGGCCAACCGGCTGGCGCTGCCAGTCAAAATGAATTGCCCAGGCCCGGCGCTGGAAGCAATTTCAAGCGTCGAGTCCGCGAGCAAAACGCGTCCGCCCGAAATCTCTCCGCCCGCGAATTTGAAAAGCACATCATTTCCATCCACCGCCCCGTCAATCTTGAGCGTTCCCGCGCTTTGCACAAATGTGGCGTCGGCGCCCCGCAGGAAAAGCGTCGCGCCAGGTCCCGCCGTCAGCATGCCGGCATTCTCGTACCGGCCAAGATCTTTGTTCAACGTCAGGTTGTAGTTCACGTTGAACGCGCCAAAATTGAAAAGGTCGCCCGTGATCGAGCGCGGGCCGCCAGTGCCTTCGTTGATGACGATGGTGCCAATGGCGTTGTTCGTGAGAGCGCCCGGATTCAAAGTCAGCGCCGAGGTCCACCCGCCGCCTGTCGATTCGAGCCGAAGCGTGCCGAACACTTCAAAACCGGCGGATTGGAAATTCAAATGGCTGCTCGGCCCGCCACGAATCCAGAATTCTGTTCCGACCGCCACGTCATCCGGGTTGGATTGCGCCAGGGGAGTTTGGAAAATGCCGGCGACAAGACCGATGACTGCAACTTGACGCGCGACGAGACCGAAGAGGTGATTCCACATAAGCCAGAATAAAGAAGCACGTTGAACTTCTGAACTCCTCGTAGGCGCTCCCTGAAGGTGGAAACGAAGCAACTCGCACGCGCGAGTTAATTTTCAAACGAGGCGATGCTTTGAATACCAAAATCTTGTTTGAAGTAAAGATGAAACGCGGTCGGAGCCCTTTTTGCCGTGGCCATTCGTCCGGCGCGGTGAAGCCATTCGGCCCCTCACAAGCAGCCCAATGAAATTCCTGATTGAGAGCTGCACGGCGTCCTTTTTAAGACGGCAAAGGAAAGCGCGGCCCATGTCCTGACCGTCAGTCCATCGTGAACATCGCCGCCATCGTTTCGATCGCGTTCCAAAGATGGCCCAGGCGCAGATTCTCGTTCTTCGCATGCTGATTGTTATCGTGATTGACGGTGGGAACAATGAGGGTGGGAGCGCCAACTGCCTCTTCGATGACGGACAGCGGAAGGCTGCCGCCCATGGTGGGTTGCAGCACGAGGGGTGTCCCGGATTTTTGCAGCGCCGAAACGAGTCGTTGCGCCACGGGCAGATTCATCGGTGTTCGAGATGCGTTGTAGCCACTCGGAGAAACGGCAACTCGCGCCACACGCGCGTGCTCGAGCAAAGTTTTCAGATCCGGCTCCGCAGCGGTGACATGATAGCCTTCCTTTTCAATGTGGCGAATGAGCGCGGCCACGGCGTTCTCACGCGTCATGCCTTTGACCAAACGAATATCAATCGAAGCGGTGGCCGTGCTCGGAATGGCATTGGCCGCCTCCGCGCCGGTGCGCCCGCTGGAAAGTCCGCGCACATTAAGCGCGGGAAGCGTGATCAACTCTGCCAGCTTTTGCCCGCTTCCTTCTACGCGGGATAAACCGAGTTGCCGCATCTGTTCGGAATCATCGTTCGGGATCGCGTCAATGGCGGCGCGTTCGGCCGGGCTCAGCGGCAGCAGGCCGGCGTCAAATCCAGAAATGCGTATCCGGCCATCCCTGTCTTTCATCGAACCGACCAGTTGAGCCAGCATCATGGCCGGGTTGGGCGCCCAATTCCCAAAATGACCGCTGTGCAGCTCGCGGTTCGCTCCATACACGGTCAACTCGACGCTTTGAATTCCGCGCACGCCAAAAACCACGGTGGTGCGGCCGCTTTGATGTTGCGGTCCATCGCAAATGATCCAGAGATCTCCGCCCAACAACTCGCGATGCCGTTCGAGGATCCGGCGCAGGTTCGGCGAGCCGATTTCCTCTTCGCCATCGAAAACAAATTTCAAATTTGCCTTGAGCTGAGCCCCTATGGCTCTCACTCCATCCAGCGCCGCCAACATGGCAATGATGGGGCCTTTGTCGTCCGCCACTGCGCGCGCGTAAAGCCGCCATTCCGGATCGAACTGCGCGTTTGCGAGCGGAAGCGGAATGACTTCACCCCCCTGATCCAACTTGCCGGAACGCAATGTGGGCTCGAATGGAGGACTCGCCCATTCCCGCGCCTCGACCGGTTGCCCGTCGTAGTGGGCGTAAAAAACCCAGGTCGAAGTTGCTCCCGGTCGAAGCAGTTCGGCATAGACCAGCGGCGATGCCATCGGCGCTTCCAAGAGCTTCGCCGTCAACCCGCGCCGTTTGAGCAGATTTAACAGATGCTCGGCATTACGACGGATGTTTGGCTGATTGGCCGAGACGTTCGGGATTCTGACGAACTCGATCAGTTCATCGACGATGCGCTTTTGGTTTTGAGCTGTCCATTGACGGAGGGCTGGCAGCAACGAATCTGAGGCTTGGCCGAAAGTGGCCGAGGCGTTGAGGCACGCCAGAACCCACGCGATGAAAGCGATCACGGCGTTTCGGGATCGTTTGGGCATTTGTAAATTAGCAATGCCGCGGTGGTCCGCCGAGTTTGACTGCTGCGTCATCCATTTGGCGGCGGAAACCGCAGCGAACGCCCTCACTGCTTCGAATCGGTCTGGCTGAGGAATTGTTCGGATGGAGGAGCGAACGTTCGCAACTCCTTTCCGTTCGTGCCATCCCAAACACGCAGGATACTGTCCTGGCCGCCGGCGATGACGATTTTGCCGTCGGGTGTGACGGCTGCGGAAGTGATGAATTCGGTGGCGCCGCCGAACGCGCGCACGTTGTTATTATCTTCGCGGATCAGTTTCACCTGCGCGTCACCCGAGCTGGCGAGCGCTTCATTGGCCGCGTCGAGAAAAGCAATGGAGGTCACTTCCTTGTTGAATCCGTCCAATGTTTTTCGCTGTTCGCCAGTGACAAAATTCCAGAGCTTCACCACTTTATCAGCGCCGGCGCTGGCCAGGGTGCGTGCGTCGCGCTTCCAGCTCACGGCCAGCACATGATGCGTGTGGCCCTCGAACGATTTCACGAGCTGACCGGAATTGGCGTCGAAAACCTTGGCAAATTTGTCCGCACCGCCGGATGCCAGGTACTTGCCGTCCGCGGAAAAATCGAGGCTGAACACCGTGTCGCTGTGCGGATCTTTAAGTTCTCGGACCAGTTTGCCATCGGCCACATTCCAGATTTTGATTTCGCCGCTGCGCGAAGGCATGCCGCCGCCGGTGGCGAGCCATTGGCCATCGGGACTGAATTCCACCGCCAGCACGCGATCGATCAATGGCGAATTCTCATCGCCTGTCCCAATGGTTCGTTCGTGCGTCCATTCCGAGTGCAGATTCCAAACTTGGATTTTTCCGTCGCTGGCCACGGAAACAAATTGGCTGTTCGCAACAAAAGCCGTCCCAAAAACCGAGGCGGTTGATCCGCTGAAAACGTCGTGGGCAACGCCGCTCTCCCCGTTCCAGGAATGAACCAGCCGGTCTGCACCAGACGTCACCAGTGTTTTGCCATCCGGCGAAAATGCGACCGCCAGCAGTGGTTGATCGAATTCCGCCGCGGTTCTCTTCGCCAGTTCAAGTTCGCTTTCGGCTTTCTTCTGCAATGCTTCCGCCGACGCCAAACTGGCTTGATTGCTTTTGACTGTCTCCTCGGTTTTCTTGAGCGCAACCTCCGCCGATTGCAGATTTTCGTCGGCGCGGGATTTTGCCATCTCGGCGGACTTCAACGCCTGAGTGGCATCGCCCAGCGCCTTGTCCGCGGCTTTCTGTTTTGTGTCCGCCTCTTTCTGCTGCGCGCTCGCGTCTGCCAAGGCTTTATCGGCGGCGGCTTTCGAGTCATTGGCTGATTTGGCGAGGTTGCCGACTTCCGCGGCGGCTTGTTCGGCGGTGGCTTTAGCTTTCTGTGCCTGCTCGAGCGCGGCTTTGCTGGCGGCGGCGCGATCGACCGCTGCTTC
>JBFMDG010000477.1:0-6008 GCA_040754135.1 Verrucomicrobiota bacterium | reverse complement strand
AGACGATCTCTCGCACAAAAACGTCGAGCGGTTTGTTCTCGGCGATGCTTTGGCGGATCCAGCGATGGAAAGCCTGCACCCCTTTGGCATCGAGCAAGCGTTCTTCGTTCCGCAGCAGATCGGCCCATTTCAACGCCCAGAAATCCGCATACTCCGGGCGGTCCAGCAAGGCATCGATGAGTTGCGCGCGTTTGTCGCGCTTGCGGTTCGAGACAAAAGCCCGCGCTTCGTCCGCCGTCGGCAAAATCCCAAGCAGATCGAGATAAGCGCGGCGGACAAACACTTCGTCGCTGCACAATTCGGACGGGTTCATGCGCAGCCGCCGCAGCTTGGCGAAGGCAAGCTCGTCGATAAAATTATTCGGCTTGGGATTGCTCCATTGGAAACCGGCGCGCGCCGGAATGAAGGCGAGACGCACGGGCACCTGCTCGTTCAGATAACGCACGAGCACGGTTGTCTCGCCAAAGGCCAGCCGTTGGACCACGCCCTCAGGCGAAACTTTTACGATGGCATTGGCCGGTTCATAAACCGCCATGCGCGTCACGTCGCGCGTCGAACCCTTCGAGAAAGTCGCGGTCACGCGCAACGCAACCTGTTCTTCCGGCTCAACAACAATGCGCTCGGCCGGCGCCGCTTGCAGCGCCGTCAACCGCGGTGTTTCTGGCGGATCGCTGCGCAGCCCGGCGCGAATCCAATCACGCAAAATGCGGTATTCCTCGGACGAGGTGTTGAATCGCTGTCCGCCTTCATGCGCCAATTGCGCCGTCGGTTTGAGCAGGAGCAGACTTTCTTCGGGCGAAAACGGATTCGCGCGCCGGCCGAACTGATCGCGGGTGAGCGTGAGGAAATCGAGTTCGGGCGATTCGCCGCGCAAAGAAAGCTTGAACCCGCCTTTGCCATTCGCATTGCCGTGACAGCTGCCGGCATTGCAACCGGCCTTCGACAGCACCGGCATGACATCGTTGCGGAAGGAGATGGTCTCAGCCGCTACGCGCACAGCCGGGCAGCCCATAGCGAGAGCGGCGAGCAAGCAGGCCATCCCGCTAATGCGAGTGCGATGTTCAGGCGAAACCATTCGGCAACGATTCAATGGACAGAAATTTACCTCGCTGATTTAGTCGCGAAACTCAAGGTTAGAATCTCAGATCGCGCAACGAGTGGAATGAATGGACTGTGTGCAGCGAGATGTATTTTCTCCAAACCCGGAGCGCGGGTCTTTGACTCGCAGCAGCGTCGCTTGTGCAGGACGCGTCATAATCGTGCTGGAGCGTTTTGAGCATGGGCATGGGCTTGCGGCTTGTAAAACCGCGCTCCGGAGGGCGGGGTCTTGACCCTTAGCAGCGTCGCTCGTCCTAACGCGGTCCCTGCCATCGGGGTGGCTGCGGAACTTCGGAGCGATCCCACTGCGTGGGGCAAGGCCAGCTTCCGGGATTTACCGGCGGGCCAAATCGTGGATTGGCCTGAGTCGAAAATGAGTGGGGGGCGCGCTTGAGGGGAACCGGTGTTGCACGGACCTTGGGTGCGTTGTGGTTACTCGATGGAAAAACTCACGGTTGCCACTGGCCCGCAGCCGAACCAGCCTGGCCCACGAATTGATTGGCGTGCCGAATGAGGTGCAACGATTGGCGATGCGCGCCCGGCCCGACGGCGAACCGATTTCCGAACAAACCTGGTGCCGGCTTCTATTCTTGCATTGGCCATGGAATCCGGAGCGCCTGCGCTCGCATATTCCCGGCGGGCTTGAACTGGATCTTCATCATGGACAGGCCTGGATCACGATCACGGCTTTCTCCATTTCGGATTTTAAGCCGAAATCAGGTCCGGCCATTCCCGGGTTGAGTTCGTTTCATGAAACCAATGTGCGCACGTACGTGCATCATGAGGGCGTTCCCGGTGTCTGGTTTTTGTCCCTCGACGCCAGCAAAACCATTCCGGCGATGGCGGCGCGGTTCTTTCTCGGATTGCGCTATTTGAAAGCGAACATTCGTGCGGCGACACGCGAGGGGCTCCATTCCTACGCGTTGAAGAGAAACATGCCAGGAGCTGCCCCCGCCGATTTCAAAGCGCGGTGGCGCGCCGGTCGAGAGTTGAAAGATCCTGCACTTGGCTCGCGCGAGTTTTTTCTGGTCGAACGTTATTGCCTTTATTCCGTTCAGGGTTCGCACCTGTTGCGAATGCGGATTTATCATCCGCCCTGGGATTTGTATGAAGCCGAGCCGCTGCAATTTGCCTCGACACTCATTCAGGCGCTCGGTTTGCCCGAACCTGAACATGAGCCTCTGGCCCATCATGGCGCGACACGGCACGTGCAGCTCTGGGCGCCGGAAAAACTGACACGAGGCACGCGCCGTTGACGTTGAAAACGCGCGCGCGCAAGATCGGCCGCAGTTGCAGCAATCACTGGTGATGTGTCTCGCAAGTGGCTGGTGTTATGCCGCAAGGGATTTTGGCTCGTTGCAAGGGGCGAGCGACGCGCATACCCGACCGGGGGCTGAGGATTTTTTTGGCGCAACATAACAGCAGTTATTTGCGAGACAGATCACTAACATGGAGCCGCCCATGAACGAAGTTGTCGAGGCCAGCGGAATGCCCGCCATTCTCCTGGCGCTGGTGATCGCGTTGGGAGGCGCCTTGATTATCATCGGCCTGGCCGTTTTTGTGAGCCGCCGATTCCAACGAGAGCCGCCCACGGAGGAATTGCCGGTGGAATTTTCTGATCAAGAGATTCCTTGGGAAACGTTGTTCGAACGCGCGGACAAAGCATTGAAAAAGTTGATTGCCGAGTTGCCCGAGGAAATCCGGTGCGAGGCGCAGCGTGTGCCCTGGCTGCTCGAGAAGTGGCCGCCCGATTCGCTCGCTCCCGACACGCTTGGCGTATATCACGGCTTTGAATCCCACACCGTCTCGAATCAAGGCGGTCCCATCTTTATTTTTGTCGGATGCATTTTTGATTATTGCGAGCAGGAGCGTTTGAGTTTTGAAAAGGAGGTCCGGAAAACCTACCTCCACGAGTTGGGACATCACCTCGGCCTCGAGGAGGATGAACTCGAATCGAGAGGGCTTCTTTAAGCGGCCAGAGCCTGCGTGAAAATGGCGCGGGGTTCCGCTCTGCAAAAGCCTGGCAGAATTTCACGCCGCATCTTTTTTTGATGAAGGCGATTTCGCATCGGGAAGCGGCACTTCGATGGCGCTGGTATCGACGTATCCTCGGAGGCGGGCTTCGCGTGCCCGGCGGGCGGCTTCGGCATAGGCTTTGGTGAGATTGGCGAGATCGTCTTCGTTCAATTCTTCGAGCTTTACAAAGACGTTGCGAGCTCCTTCGAGGCTGCGGATCAATTCATCGAGTTTCAGTTGCATGGCGGCGTTGTTGCGGTTGGTGGCGTTTTGAATCAGGAACACCATCAAAAATGTGATCAGGGTCGCGCCGGTATTCATGGTCAGGTTCCAGGTATCGCTAAACTTGAAAAGCGGACCTGAAATGAGCCAGCACACAATCACGCTGGCGGCCATCAGAAAGGCGGCGGGTTGCCCGGTGACTTGCGAGATCCACTTGGCGAAATATCCGAAGAAATTCACATTTTTCATGCCGCAAAGATAATTCATGCGGCGCGCCGGTGATTTCAGATTTCGGCCCTGAATAAAAGGTAAGTGCATTCCGGGATGTGTCTCAGGTGGCAGAGCACAACAAAATGGGGGAACGCCATAATTGTGCAAATTCAGAAGCTCGTTACTTTGGCACTCGTGTCGAACAAGTGATGGAGGTTGATGGATGCAAAAAAGAATTCTGATTACTGGTGGAGCGGGTTTCATCGGTTCTCATTTGGCAGACGACCTCCTGGAACGGGGATACAGCGTTCGAGTGCTTGATAATCTCTCCTCGCAAGTGCACGGACCGAATCGCACGCGTCCCGCCTATTTGAATCGCGATGCCGAGTTGATCGTTTCCGATGTGCGCGACATCCATTGCCTCCGGAAAGCATTGCAAGGCGTGGATGCGGTTTTTCATCTCGCCGCCCGCGTGGGCGTCGGCCAGAGCATGTATGAAGTTGCCGAATACACTTCCGTCAACAATCTCGGCACCGCCACGCTCCTCGAAGGATTGACCGCCAACCCGGTGGAACGCCTGGTGGTGGCTTCGAGCATGAGCCTGTACGGAGAAGGCTTGTACCGCACGCCGTCGGGCGAGATCGTCCATGGTTTCGAAAGGAGCCTGGCGCAATTGCGCGCGCGCGATTGGGAACTGCGCAATGACGCTGGCGAAGTGCTGACGCCCGTGCCGACGGCCGAATGGAAACCGCCATCACTGGCTTCGGTTTACGCCTTGTCGAAGTACGATCAGGAACGCATGTGCCTGATGCTGGGGCGCGCTTACGATATTTCCACGGTCGCCTTGCGATTCTTCAATGTGTATGGAACGCGCCAGGCGCTTTCGAATCCGTACACGGGTGTGCTGGCGATTTTTGCCTCGCGATTGTTGAACAACCGGCCGCCCATGATTTTTGAAGACGGGATGCAGCGGCGCGATTTTGTGAGTGTTTACGATGTCGTGCAAGCCTGCCGCCTGGCCCTCGAAGTCCCCTCCGCCGCCGGCCGTGTTTTCAACGTCGGAAGCGGACAGGAGTTCACCATCCGCGAAGTGGCGGAGCGCCTGGGCCAGGTGCTGAACAAACCGCACATTCAACCGGAAATCACCGGCAAATACCGCGCAGGCGACATTCGCCATTGTGTCGCCGATATCTCCCTGGCCCGCCAGGTCCTCGGTTATGAACCGACGATTGGCTTTGAGGAAGGATTGACGCAACTGACGCAATGGCTGGCCGACCAGGTGGCAGTGGACCGGGTGGCCGAAGCCAGTGCCGAACTTTCCGCACGAGGACTGACCGTATGAAGTTCAAAAAATCCCGCCACGGCGCGAATGGATCCACGAGTTCCGAATCGCTCATCAAGCAGGTGCACGAGATTCGTCCGATCCTTATCACCGGCGGCGCGGGCTTCATCGGGACGAATCTTGCCCATCGCTTTCTTGCTCAGGGTCAGCCGGTACTCATTTATGACACGCTCTCGCGGCCGGGGGTCGAGCGAAACTGGAAATGGTTGCACGATCTGCATGGCGATCGCGTCCGGCTGGAGCGATCGGATGTGCGCAATTCTGCGGCCTTGAAAAAAGCGGCGCGTCAAGCAAGACAAGTGTTTCATTTTGCCGCGCAAGTGGCGGTGACCACCAGCCTGACCAATCCGATCGAAGATTTTGAAATCAATTGCGGGGGAACGCTCAATCTGTTGGAAGCGTTGCGCGCGCTCCCCACGCGTCCGCCGCTGATCTTCACTTCCACAAACAAAGTTTACGGAGATCTCGCGGATGTGCATTTGAGTTTGCGCGGCAAACGCTACACACCGGATGACCGCGAAGTGGAAGCGCACGGTTTCAGCGAGAAACGGCGGCTCGATTTTCACAGTCCCTACGGCTGTTCCAAGGGCTCGGCCTGCCAGTACGTCCTTGATTACGCGCGCACCTTTGGCCTGCCCACAGCGGTGTTCCGGATGAGCTGCATTTACGGCCCGCACCAATTTGGCAACGAAGACCAGGGTTGGGTGGCTCATTTCCTCATTCGCGCGCTCGAACGATCGCCCATCACGATTTATGGCGACGGCTGCCAGGTCAGGGACATTTTGTTTGTCGAAGATCTGGTTGAAGCGTTTTTGCTCGCATCGAAACACATGCCGGCCATCGCCGGACAGGCATTCAACATCGGTGGCGGACCAGCCAACACGATCAGTTTGAATGAACTCCTCGATGCGATCACGACCTTGCAGGGGGAATCGCCGAAAGTCGTTTTTGAAGATTGGCGCGCGGCTGATCAACGGTTCTACGTTTCGGACATCCGCAAATTTTCCAGCGCCACGGGGTGGATGCCGCGCGTCGGGGTGAACGATGGCGTCAAACGCCTTTTCCAATGGCTGCTCGAGTCATGGGAGGGATCACCGCTGCCGATGCGCATAGCCGCGCT
>JBFMDG010000476.1:0-6028 GCA_040754135.1 Verrucomicrobiota bacterium | reverse complement strand
ATCTAAAGAATCGGAGGCAACCCTGGCCGCGTATGGCGTCAACCGCGACTCTGGCGGAATGAAAACGCAGCGCGGCGGCGGACCGGAAACGTTTAAAACATTTGCGCGGAATTGCCTGCTGGCTCGAAGGATGATCGAGCGCGGTGTGCGGTTCGTCAGCATTCATCACGCTTCGTGGGATCATCATAACGATTTGAATTCCGATTTGCTGTTCAATTGTCGCGTAACCGATCAGCCCATCGGCGCGTTGTTAAAGGATTTGAAGCAACGCGGGTTGCTGGAAAGCACGCTGGTAGTCTGGGCATCGGAATTCGGGCGCACGCCGCTCGGGGAGAACCGGCCCAGCTTCGATAAAGTTTCCGGGCGGGATCATCATCCATTTGCATTCAGTGTTTGGATGGCGGGCGGCGGAGTGAAAGGCGGCATGATTTACGGCGAGACGGATGAGGTGGGTTGGAACGTGGCCAAAGATCCGGTGCATGTGAATGATTTTCATGCCACCATTCTCCATTTGTTCGGCCTGGATCACGAACGATTGACCTACCGATTTCAAGGGCGCGATTTTCGTTTAACCGATGTGGCCGGCAAAGTCATTCATCCCATTGTCACGGGCTAGGCTTTGCAGCGGGTCCGCGGGTGATTTGCGATCGGCAAATTGCCATTGGCTATCCCTCTCCCCTGTCCCCCGAAAATGCCAAGATCGAAACTTGACAAGGGCGATCGGGAAGGACGAAACTTTTTCGCCATAGACTGCCCAGAAACTGCCGATAAACGCATTGACTGCTATGCTGACGATTTATGGCCCGAAACAGAGGTTTTGCGATGGGATATCCCGCCGGAACTTCCTCAAGATTGGCGCCCTTGGACTGGGCGGGCTGAGCCTGCCCCAATTGCTTCAGGCTGAATCTCAGTCAGGAATACGACGGTCGCACAAAGCCGTCATTATGATTTTTCTCCCCGGCGGTCCGTCGCATCAGGACATGTTCGATCTAAAGATGGATGCGCCGCGCGAAATTCGGGGAGAATTCAAACCGATTTCCACAAGCGTTCCCGGCATGCAGATTTGCGAGCATCTGCCCTTGCTCGCCAAACAAGCGCACCGTTACTCGATCATTCGCTCGATGGTGGGCGCGGAAGACAATCATTACGCCGTGCAATGCCTCACCGGCAGACATGCGCGCAACGCGCCGCCTGGCGGCTGGCCGTGCCTCGGATCGGTGCTCTCGAAACTTTATGGCCCGGTGGACAAATCCGTTCCGCCGTTCGTCGGACTCGCTCCCAAAATGGGTCACGTTCCCTGGTCCGACAACGGCACTCCCGGCTTTCTCGGCATCGGCCATGCGCCCTTCCAACCGAACAAAGGCGGCGGCAAAGACGACATGGTCCTCGAGGGCATGACCCTCGACCGCCTGGCGGATCGGAAAACATTGCTCGCCTCTTTCGATAAATTCCGCCGCGACATCGACGCCAGCGGCATGATGGAAGGATTGGACGCCTTTAACGAACAGGCGTTTGGCATCCTCACTTCGAGCAAACTCCTCGAAGCTCTGGATGTGGATAAGGAAGATAAGAAAATTCGCGAACGCTACGGCAAAGGCGATCCGAAAAACCGCGATGATGGCGGGCCGAAATTGATGGAACATTTCTTGATCGCGCGCCGCCTGGTCGAAGCCGGTTCACGCTGTGTGACGCTCGCGTTCAGCCGATGGGATCATCACGGGGATAATTTCGGTGCGCTCCGCCAGGATTTGCCGTTGTTGGACCAGGGATTAAGCGCGTTGCTCGAAGATCTTTATCAGCGCGGTTTGGAAAAAGATGTGTCGGTGATTGTGTGGGGCGAATTCGGCCGCACCCCAACCATCAACAAAGATGGCGGGCGCGATCATTGGCCGCGCGTCTCGTGCGCGTTGCTGGCCGGCGGCGGCATGAAAACGGGACAAGTCATCGGCGCCACCGATCGGCTCGGCGGCGAAGCGGTCGAGCGTCCCGTGCGTTTCGGCGATGTCTTTGCCACGCTTTATACCAATCTCGGAATCGATGTGACACACACCACGGTCACCGACCTGACCGGCCGTCCGCAATATTTGATTGATCCCGGATGCCAGCCGTTGAAGGAGCTGGTTTGAACGCGTCGGAAGTGAAATCGTGCTGACCATATTCGGCAAACCCTCCCGTTTTTGCGACGGCATTTCCCGGCGCAATTTCATCCGCATCGGCGCGCTCGGGCTGGGAGGGTTGGCGCTGCCGCAAATCCTCCAGGCCGAATCCAAATCGGGAATTCGCAAGTCGCACAAGGCGATCATCATGATTTATTTGCCGGGAGGCCCGCCGCATCAGGACATGTTCGATCTGAAAATGGATGCGCCTCTCGAAATCCGCGGCGAGTTCAAACCGATTCCCACCAACGTTGCGGGCCTGCAAATTTGTGAACATCTCCCCAAACTGGCGCGCCTTGCGGACAAGTACACCCTGATCCGCTCGATCGCCGACGCGGTGGATGATCACTCCGATTTCCATTGCATGACCGGCCGGCTGAAGCGCAATCAACCGCCCGGCGGCTGGCCTTCCTTCGGTTCCATCATTTCCAAAGTGCTCGGCCCTGCGGATTCCGCCATTCCTCCTTTCATCGGGCTCGAACCGAAAATGCAGCATCGCCCCTACAACGATTCCGGTCCCGGTTTTCTCGGCCCCGCCCAACGTTCATTTCAGCCTTCAGGCCATGGCAAAGATGACATGGTCCTCAACGGCGTCACCGTCGATCGCCTCGCCGATCGCAAAGCATTGCTCGCCGGATTCGATCGATTCCGTCGCGACGTGGATGCGAGTGGGTTGATGTCGGGATTGGACACTTTCAATGAACAGGCTTTTGGCGTTTTAACATCGAGCAAGCTGCTCGAAGCGCTCGATTATCAGCGCGAAGATAAAAAAGTCATCGAACGCTATGGCAAGGGCGATCCCAAACCGCATGGCGATGCCGCGCCGATGCTCATGGAACAATTTCTCGTCGCGCGGCGGCTTGTTGAAGCGGGAGCGCGCGCGGTGACGGTGGCCTTTGGATTTTGGGATTACCATGGGCAGAATCATAAAAATGCCAAAGCCGACATGCCTTTGCTCGATCAGGGAGTGAGCGCGTTGCTCGAGGATTTGCATCAACGCGGGCTGGCCAAGGACGTTTCGGTAATTGTGTGGGGCGAGTTCGGGCGCTCTCCGGTCATCAACAAAGATGCGGGGCGCGATCATTGGCCGCGCGTGTCGTGCGCTCTGCTGGCGGGCGGTGGCATGCGCACCGGCCAGGTCATCGGGGCCACCGATCGGCTCGGCGGCGAACCGGCGGAACGGCCGGTTCGTTTCGGTGAAGTTTTCGCAACGCTCTATCAAAATCTGGGCATCGACGTGAATCACACGACGGTGAACGACCTGGCCGGCCGGCCGCAATATCTAGTGGACGCCGGGTGCCAGCCCATGCCGGAATTGATCTGAGCCGAAACCTGTTTTATGAACCCAACCGAACCCGAAAAAAAAGATGCGCCCGCGCAAAATGATTGCTCGAAAAAGAGCAATCGATGGATGTCGTTGCCAATGGGAATGTTGATTGGCGTCACCCTCGGCGTGGCTACCGATAATCTGGGGCTTTGGCTGTCGTTGGGCGTTGTTTTTGGGATCATCTTTTCCATGGGCGGTGGGTGACGGCCCAAACCGCAGTGAAGTGCCGGTCGGCACACCCAACGAGCCCAAGCAAAATGCAATGAAAAGGATCGGCCGCGAACGGCTTGAATTTATGATGATGCTGGCAAAACAAATGACTCGCGCTCTTGCCACCGCAGCGCTGGCGCTGGGATTGTGGCTGGCCGCTGCCGGCGATGCTTGCGCGAAGGAGGCCAGCCGCAACGTCAGTAAGATTTCGAGCCTGCAAATCCAGTTTCTAAGCGGTGCGGATCTCGATAAATCCTCCGCCTTGCAATTGAAGGGACGCGATGCCCGGCAACAACTGGTCGTGACCGCCACGCTCGAATCGGGAGCGGTTCGAGACGTGACCAGGCAAGTAAAGTTCGAAACCAATCCCTCCGGAGTGGTTCAGGTCGATTCCAAAGGCCTGCTTATTCCGTTGGCGGATGGGAAGGCAACGCTCACTGCCAAATTGGCCGACGGAACCTCGACCGCATTGCCGGTGACAGTCGAGGATTTCAAGACGGTCAGGCCGGTCAATTTTGCGAATCAGATCGTGCCGATTTTCACGAAGGCGGGCTGCAATGCCGGTGGTTGCCATGGGAAAGCCAGTGGCCAAAATGGATTTAAACTTTCGCTGCTCGGGTTTGAACCGGCGGAGGATTATGAATACCTCGTCAAAGAAGCGCGTGGCCGGCGAATTTTTCCGGCGTCGCCCGAACGCAGCCTGCTTTTGCTGAAAGGCACAGCTGCTTTGCCGCACGGCGGCGGGAAAAAACTGGATCCTGAATCCGGTGATTATCAATTGCTCGTGCGCTGGATTTCTCAAGGCATGCCGTATGGCCACACCAACGATCCTACGGTCGCGCGCATCGAGGTGTTTCCAAAGGAGCGCACCATGGATCTGCATGGCGAACAACAACTCATCGTGCTCGCTCATTACTCCGATGGCTCGGTCGAAGATGTCACCCGCAGCGCGCTTTTTGAACCGAATGATAAGGAGATGGGCAAAGCCGATGAATCCGGTCTGGTGCAAGTATTCGATCGGCCGGGCGACGTGGCGGTCATGGTCCGCTATCAATCGCGCGTGGCCGTTTTCCGCGCGACCGTGCCGCTCGGCGTTCCAGTGGAAAATCTCCCGGCCGGGAAAAATTTTATCGACGAACTCGTTTTCAAAAAGTTGCGGACGATCGGCATGCCGCCATCCGAAATCTGCGACGACGCCACGTTTATTCGGCGCGTCACGCTCGATGTGACGGGGCGTTTGCCCACGCCGGACGAGATGAAGCGATTTCTCGCCGATGCCGATCCCGGCAAGCGCGATCGATGGATTGATCAGATCGTGGACAGTCCGGAGTATGCCGATTTCTTTGCCAACAAATGGGCGGCGATTCTCCGGAACAAACGGACCGATGGCACCCATGCGCGCGGCACTTACGCTTTTCACGCCTGGATTCGCGATGCCCTTTACACGAATAAGCCTTACGACGCTTTCGTGCGCGACATCGTGGCGGCGTCAGGCGAAATCAGTCAGCATCCGCCAGTCGCCTGGTATCGTCAGGTCCGCACTCCCACCGCGGAACTCGAGGATACGGCGCAGGTGTTTCTCGCGCTTCGCTTGCAATGCGCGCAGTGCCATCATCATCCTTTCGAAAAGTGGAGCCAGCAGGATTACTACGGGTTCGCGGCCTTTTTCACCCAGGTCGGCCGCAAACCGGGAATGCAGCCGGGGGAGGAAATGATTTTTCATCGACGCGGCAAGGCGACGGCGACGAATGCGAAAACGAAGAAGGCGGTGCAACCGGCCGGTTTGGGAACGAAACCGCTGGAGATTGCGCCGGACGACGATCCGCGATTTGCGTTGGCGGAATGGATGACCAGTGCGAACAATCCGTTTTTCGCCAAAGCGCTGGTGAACCGTTATTGGAAGCATTTCTTCAATCGCGGCATTGTGGATCCGGAGGATGACATGCGCGAAACCAACCCGCCGACGAATCCGGAGCTGCTGGAGGCGCTCTCCAGGCATTTTGTCGATAGCGGATATGATTTGAAGGAACTGGTTCGCACCATTTGCCGGTCCCAGGTTTATCAACTCAGTTCAGTGCCAAACGAACACAACGCCACCGATAAACAAAATTTTTCGAGGTACTACCCCAAACGCCTGCCCGCCGAGGTTCTGCTCGATGCCATCAACGACGTGGTGAAGTCGGAGAATGCGTTTGACGGATTGGCCCGAGGCACGCGGGCCGTGCAGTTGCCCGACAACAGCTTCAATGCGGGTTCCTACTTTCTCACGGTGTTCGGACGGCCCGAAATGTCGAGCTCCTGCGAATGCGAACGCTCCGGCGATGCCAGCCTCGCG
>JBFMDG010000475.1:0-6059 GCA_040754135.1 Verrucomicrobiota bacterium | reverse complement strand
CGGGTCGATGGTTCGAATCTCTGCAGATCCCTGGAGCACCGCGGCGATGCTTTTGCGAAAGGCGATTTCAGTCGAAACTGCCTCGAGTGATCGAGGCCTCGCTCGTTTGGGAAGAACATTGTCATGCAAATGTTCGATCGCTAATGTCGCCGCATGTTTTCCTTGAAGCGCGAGATGAAAAGGGACCGACTCATTCATGATGCGATAAACAGGGTTTGGGTGCTGGCCGGGCTGGTGTTGCTTTTGCAAGCGCAGGCGACGGTCGGGGCACAGAAGGCGGAGAATATTTTTTTGATCACCGCCGATGGATTGCGTTGGCAGGAAGTTTTTCGCGGGATGGAGGAGTTTCCCATCACGCGCGAGTTTGGGAATTTTGGGAACACCAATACGATCCGGAGCGAGTTTTGGCGTGAGACAGCGCAAGCCCGGCGCGAGGCTTTGCTCCCGTTCCTTTGGAGCGTGGTGGGCAAACAAGGCCAAATCTGGGGCAACCGCGATCAGGGCAGTGACGTGCGCGTGACGAATGGCCGGAATTTTTCTTACCCGGGCTATAACGAATTTCTCACGGGATATGCCGATCCCAAAATCGACAGCAACGACAAGAAGCTGAACGTCAACACGAACGTGTTCGAATGGTTGCATGGCAAACCGGCCTTTCATGGGCGGGTGGCCGCGGCGGTGAATTGGGATGTCCTGCCGTGGATTTTAAACGCGCCGAGAGCTGGCTTCCCGGTCTGGAGTGGGTGGGAGGTGCCCGAAGGAACGCGGCGCATGCCGGTTCCCACCGCCTTGACCGACATGGTCGAGCGCGGGCGCACCGTCTGGTCCGGCGTGCTCCTCGATACATTTGTCGGTTACGCCGCCAGACACGCCGTGGGCGCCTTGAAACCGCGCGCCATGTACATCTCCTACGGCGAAACGGATGATTGGGCTCACGAAGGACATTATGAACGTTATCTGAAAGCCGCGCGCGAGTTCGACCGCTTCATCGGCGAGTTGTGGACGCTCACGCAATCGATGCCGGAGTATCGCGGCACGACGACATTTTTCATCACGGTGGATCATGGACGCGGTTCTGCGCCGGTCGCCTGGAAAAATCACGGACGGGAAATTGTCGAGTCGGCTTATATCTGGTTTGCGGTGATTGGGCCGGGCATTGCGCCTTTGGGCGAGCGAAGCCACACGCCTCCAGCGACTCAAGCGCAGGTGGCGGCGACAGTTGCCGCGCTTGTGGGAGAAAATTTTCGGACGGGAGTTCCCCATTGCGCCGAGCCAATTGCGGAACTGTTGCGATCGGCCAACCAATGACATGGCCGCGTGGATTGATGCGGGTGAATGGTGAATAAACAAATCGCGGCCCGTCTCGATTGGAATTTGATTTTATCTGGCCGCCTCCGTCCCAACCTTTGTCGTCAACTTTGTCGCCAACTTTGTCGCCAAAAAACTTTAAGTTCAGAATCGATCAAGCATCCCGACAATGCGGCTGGGCAACTTTGCATCTGGCATCGGGAATCGTCTCGACAAAGGTTTCGACAAAGGTTTCGACAAAGGAAGACGACGAGCATTGGGAACGTTCAAACTGTGGGAGGGAGCGAGTCAGCGCACTTTTCAGGGGGCGCGGTGCTTTTGATTTGAGAGCGAGGGGTGAAATGCTTCGGCGAGGATGTAGCCAACGCAGTTGGAAGCGCCGCAGTGGCAGGGATGCTCGCGGTAATCCTGCAGATCATAGCCATAGTTGAACGTGATTTCTTCACCGCGTTGAATCGGTCGCAGGGCGACAATCCAAATCCGGCTCTCGACCAATTCCGCCGCACAATTCGGAGCGCAACTGTGGTTGATATGACGCGCCGGATTCCATTCCACATTGCCGTCCAAATCGAACTCCTCGTTCCAATAAAAAATAGCTTCGTTATTTTGCCGGCATGCTTCGAGGGATTCCGTTTTGCTGATCAGACGTCCAACATATTCGACGATGCGCGCGCCTTCGGGCAGGGCGGTGCGGGCGAACATTCCGGACCCATGAATAGGCGACGGGCGGATTTCCCAAAGGTTCGTGATTTGAATAGAATCTGGCATCGCGCGGGCAATTTTCCGGCAATTTTGAGGAGTCGGCAAGTCGTTGCCGACCTCCGGGTCTCGGGTCGTGCTCCGGCTTTTTTCATCGATCGAAGGATGCACGGCACCCGGGACCCGGATTCGTGATCGCCCGTCAAGGCGATGCGTTCAATGCTGCGCCCGCGGTCGCAATGTCCTGGGAACTCAAGCCGATATCAAGTAGCAGTCCGCCCCATTTTTTCATGGGAAGCAAGCTGAGATCGTGTGAGCCGCCTCCGAGATTCCCGGAGGCACGCTTCATTGACACTCCGCCCCCGGAAAGCCTAATGAGGCGTGAACGCCTCCTCGATCACCAGCATTCAATGAGCTCGACCAATCGAGCGAGTGGAAATTCTTTACAGGAGTTTCAAACCGGGATCAGAGTTCTTGAGTGAAAGCGTTGCCGCGAATCGAACCCACCACTGCCACTCACTCACTCATGAATTCTCGAATCATCTCGAACCGTCTCCTGCTGCTTGTCTGCGCACTGTGTTCCCTCCAGGTTGCCCATCTTCAGGGGGCAATGGCGGGGGTGGGGCACGTCGTCGTGGTTGGATGCGACGGCATGAGTCCTGACGGTGTGTTGAAAGCGAATACGCCGACTCTGCGGCAGCTCATGAAATCCGGCGCGTTCAGCATGCGCGCACGCGCCGTGATGCCCACCGTCAGCAGTCCGAACTGGGCTTCCATGATCATGGGCGCGGGGCCTGAGCAGCATGGAGTGACATCGAATGATTGGCAGACCAACAAATTTGAAATTGCGCCGACGGTGGTGGGGCCGGGAGGAATGTTTCCCACCATTTTCAGTTTGATTCGACAACAAAGGCCCCGCGCGCATCAGGCCGTGTTTCATGACTGGGGCGATTTCGGCCGTTTGTTCGAACGGTCGATGGTGAATTTCATTGAGGATTCGGACGGCCCGACCAATGCCGTGCGGCATGCTATCGAGCACCTGCAAACGCACCAGCCTTTGTTCACCTTCATTCACCTCGATCATGTCGATCACGCCGGCCATGACAAGGGCCATGGCACTCCCGAGTATTACGCGTCGGTGGAGGTCGCCGATCAACTGATTGGAGAAGTGATCGAGGGATTGCGCAAAGCGGGAATGTGGCGGCGAACGATTCTGTTGATAACCTCCGATCATGGTGGCAAGGGCAAAGGGCATGGCGGCATTTCGATGGCAGAAGTTGAAATCCCGTGGATCATTCACGGGCCGGGCGTCGCCGCGGGACGCGAGCTCAGCACGCCCATCAACACTTACGACACGGCGGCCACGATCGCCTGGGTGTTGGGTTTAAGAACGCCCGAATGCTGGATCGCGCGGCCGGTCCTCTCCGCATTTCGAACCACGCGCTGATTTTGCGGCGTGAAGTTTGGTTCGCGCTCAAGTTGCAGCCAAAGGCCAGCGATTGTTCGTCTTCGCTGTTCAGTTATGCTCAGAGGTTTTCTGCAGCGGTGTGCGAACTCGATCGGGAGCTGCGTGGCATAGAAGCGAATGTGCGGAGAAGGGGTATTGCGGTTTTGCCTGCGACTTGCCAATATTTCCCGAACCAAACTGAACCCAGCGCGATGCCGTCTTTTGTTTCATTTATCATCCGATTGCTTGGGATCGTTCTCTTATCGGGGTCGGTGCAATGCGCCTCGAATGCTGCGGAGCAAATCGACTTTCTCGGAGTTGTGCGCCGCTATGCCGATACGATGATTGCGCACGGGCGTGATCATTACGGACCGGCGAGGAGCGGCTTGCTCTTGAGTGCGCTGGATCGAATGACCCTCGCGCCCTTAAAGGTGAGACCGGCGCCGCCTGCGGGGATTCGACGCGGCGATCGCCCGGGACGCGCCTGGGTGGAAATGAACGGGGCCAATCCGATGCTCGATCAAAATCTTTTGCGAGTGTTGTATGTGCTGACGGAGATCACGGGTGACGCACGCTATCGGGATGTGGCCGACGAAGAGATCCGCTGGTTTTTTACGCACACCATGTCTCCCAAAACCAGTTTGTTGCCTTGGGGCGAACATTTGTCGTGGGATGTCATTCTGGATGTGCCGATCTCAGGCGGCGACGAAATGATGCATGAATTTGCGCGGCCGTGGGTGCTGTGGGATCGCTGTTTTGCTTTGGTTCCGGAGGCGAGCCAAAAATTTGCCACGGGACTATGGGAACATCAGATTGCGAATCATCAAACGGGCGGCTTCGATCGCCACGCTCCTTACTTCGAGCATGGGCCGGTGGATGGAAAAGATTTCCCGCGGCATGTCGGCTTTTACATCGGCACATGGTGTTACGCCTGGAAACATACGACGAACCAGATTTTTCTTCAGGCGATCGACACGCTGCTGGCGCGCTTTGAACGCAAACGCGTGCAAAAGGACGGTTCAATGGTGGCAACGATCGGGCCATTGGATTGCGAACTGGCGGCGACCATGGTCCCGGATCCCTTGCGCACGCGCTTGCGTCAATTTGCGATGAAAGAGGATGAACTGCTGCTCCCGGAATTATGGAATCAAGTGAGGGGGAAAGCCAACGCTCCGGCGCCGAAATGGCAAAATGGGTACAGCGCCGGGACCCTGGCCAGTCAGGCCATGTTTTGCCTCGAGCGTCATGTGCAGACCGGTCAGGCTGATTTTCGGGACTTGATCATTGCCATTGCCGACCAATACCTCGGCTCACACCCTGAAGAAGATCTCGATGCCTGGCCACTCAGTTTCGCCCAAGCCATCAGCGCGCAAATGGCCGCCTGGCGTCTCACGCAAAAACAGCTTTACCTCGACCAGGCCCGCCGGTTCGCCTCGTTGGCGGTCGAAGTTTTCTGGGGAGATCATCCGTTGCCACGCGCCAGCAAACAGACCGGGCATTATGAAACGATCACGGGCGCCGATTCTCTGGCTCTGGCGTTGCTCGAGGTTCATGCCGCCGAGCATGAATTGAAACATCAGATTCCTCGCAACACGATCGATCGATGAATTTCCGGATGCTATTTGTCATGCATCTTTGCTGCGCCCTCGCCGGCGCAGTCGAGGCTGCGGAAGTGCCCAAAACGCCGGTGCCGCAATCGCCATTCATTCGCGTCGTCTATGGTTATGCCGACGCCATGTTGAAACACGGGCGCGACGAGTTTGGTCCGAAAAAGACCGGATTGTTTTTGAGCGCATTCGATCGAACGACAATGAAACCGATCGAGGGATTTCCAAAGGCTCCGGCCGGAATGCGCGCTCAGGAGCGGGCCGGAACTGAAAGCGCCGGACTGGTTGGCGCCAACCCGCAGCACGATCAGAATCTTTTGCGCCTGCTCTACACCTTGAGTGAACTCACCGGAAAACCGCACTATCGCGACGCCGCCGATGCCGCCTTGAAATGGTTTTTCGAAAATGCCCGCACCGAACCGCAGAGGCGTTTGCCATGGGGAGAACAGATCTCGTGGGATGTGTTGAAGGATGAGTTGTTGATTGCCGGAGAACCCGGTCATCGCGGTGATTACTTTGTCCGGCCATGGCTGTTGTGGGATCGATGTTTCCGGTTGGCGCCGGAAAGCAGCCAGCAATTCGCTTTGGGATTGAGAGAGAATCCAATTGTCGGACCGCCCAGCGGCATTGGCGCAGCAACCAACTCGAAACACGAAGCGCAGAACAGCGAAGCTTCGTTGCGCCAGGCGGGATATTACCTCCGCACCTGGGCGGCGGCCTATAAGCATACGGGTGAGGAACAGTTTCTGGATGCAATCACAGCGTTGCTGCGCCGCCTGGAAGCCCAGCGGCGCCCGCGCACCGGGTGGATTGAATTATGGCCCGAGCAACCGAAATTTTTGCCTTCGGCGAACTTATCTTTGGCGATCGATTGCGAGGGGGCGGCGCATGACGTGCCGGATTCGCTCGGTTCGCAATTGCGCGCATTCGCCCGGCGCGAGGACGAGCTTTTTTGCTCATTGCCCCATGCGGCTGCGCTGAAGTCAGGAAAGGGATTC
>JBFMDG010000474.1:0-6063 GCA_040754135.1 Verrucomicrobiota bacterium | reverse complement strand
GACCATCAGCCCCTTGTCTTTGAATTTTTGATAGAGCTCGTTCAAGTGCGGAATCGTTGCTTTGCATGGCCCGCACCAGGTGGCCCAGAAATCAACGACATAGACTTTGCCTTTTTCGAACTCTTTGACGGGTTCGCCCTGCACCCATTTGCCGGTTTGTAATTTCGGCGCGGGATTCCCCAGCTTCAAGGTCGGTTCCGCTGCGCATAACGGGGCCAAAGCGCAATTCATGAGGCCCGATAAAAGGAGGATCGTTGCAAGAATGCCGTCAGGTCTCATAGTTTGTTTGCAACTTTGTTGCCGCGCAGGCGATCGGATTGCAAGCCGGAACTCCTGGATGAGGCATACACAATCATCACAATCATCGCTCTCGGCTGCTTTTCAGGCCCGCACTCTTTCCCATCGCCAGACCGGGCCATCTTCGGGGTCGAAGACTTCGCCGACTTTTCGAAAACCGGTTTTGAGCAATACGCGCGTCGAGGCATTTGACTCAGGCAACGTGTGCGCGCGCACGAGGCGAACGCGCGCATCCGCAAATGCGTATTGCACCAGCGCCTCGGCCGCCTCCGTGGCAAATCCTTTTCCTTGCTGTTCCGGCAACACGCCATAAGCAATCTCGACCATTCCTTCCGTATCCGGCGGTCCTTTGAATCCGCACTGGCCAACCAGAATGCCGTCGGCAACACCCAGGATCCGAAAACCGTGAATCCATGGATCCATCAGCTCCGAGTTTTCCAACATCTCCAGCCAGGCCGCAGAAACATGCGCTCGATCCGCCGGCCCCATTCGACCGATCTCGGCACGCAAATCCTCTCGCGTTTGTGGAATCAACCGCAGCCGTTTCGTTTGAAGTTCTTTCAGGCTCAATCAAACATTTTTCCAGGATTTAGAATTCCATTCGGATCCAGCACACTGCGAAGTTCACGCATCACGCGCATTTGAGCGTCACCGGCGAATTTGGGCAAAAAGGATTTCTTCGCCAGGCCAATTCCATGTTCGCCGGTGATCGTGCCGCCGAGCCGGATGGCTTCATCGAAAATCTCTTTGAACGCCTCCTCGACCCGGTGCATTTCGTCCGCGTTCCGTTCATCGGTCAAGAAAGTCGGGTGCAAATTGCCGTCGCCCATATGGCCGAAAGTGCCGATGCGCAGGCGATATTTTCTGGCGACAGATTCGACAAACCGGATCATGCGGGCCAGTTCGCTCCGCGGCACGGTGGCGTCTTCGAGAATGGTGGTCGGCGAGACTCGTGCCAAGGCCGAGAAGGCCGCGCGCCGTGCGCTGGCGAGTCTGGCGCCTTCGGCGTCATCTTTGGCTACGCGCACTTCCAGGCAGCCATGCTTGCGGCAAATCGCTTCCATTTGGGCCGCTTCCTCGGCCACAGCCGCCGGATGCCCGTCCGTTTCCATCAGCAACAATGCCTCGCAATCGAGCGGCAAACCGATCTTCGCATAATCCTCGACGCAATGAATCGTTGTGCGATCGAGGAATTCGAGCGTGCAAGGGATGATTTGCGCCGCGATGATCGCCGACACCGTTTCCGCGGCGTGATCCATCTGCTTGAAAGTGGCGACCATGGTTTTCTTTGCCGCCGGTTTGGGAATCAGGCGCAGCAACACTTTTGTAATTACTCCGAGAGTTCCTTCAGAGCCGATGAACAAATCCTTTAAGGAATAACCGGCCACGTCTTTAACGCATTTGTTGCCGGTCATCATGACCTCGCCATCAGGCAGGACCACTTCCAGGCCCATGACGTAATTGCGTGTGATCCCATACTTGAGTCCGCGCAGTCCTCCGGAATTCTCCGAGACATTCCCGCCAATAGTCGAGATCCGCATCGAGCCGGGATCGGGTGGATAGAACAATCCCGCCGCAGCAGCGGCATCCGCCACCTGGAGCGTAGTCACTCCGGGTTCGACGAGCATGGTCAGGTTGGCCCGATCGAGTTCGAGGATTTTGTCGAGTTTCACCGTGCACAGGACGATGCACCCGGGCACGGGCAAACTGCCGCCGCTCAAACCCGTGCCGGACCCGCGTGTCACGACGGGCGTTCTGGTTTCGTTGGCCAATTTCAAAATCTGGGAGATTTCCGTCGTGCTCCGCGCAAAGGCCACACACCCGGGCATCTGACTGAGCGCCGCGGTGCCATCGAAAGAATAGGGAATCAAATCCTCTGTTGAAGTGAGGAGATTTTCCGCGCCAACCAGCGAACGGAGCCGTTGCGCCACATGCGAACTCAAAGCCATAACGGCATCAGCATGGGAAAGAGATCGGCCCGGCTTCAAGCAATAAAGGTTTCGCAATCCGCCTGTTCCTTTGGAACTGGGCGACGACCTCGTTATGAATCGCGGCGTTGTTACTTTCCTCCTGTTCGCGCTGGCGAACTTCTGGCACGGTGAGCGCGTGATGAGCAAGTTGCGGCGGCTCGGCTTCGGACGGCGGTTGGCAATGGCGGTGATTGCCGGAAATTGTTTTTGGCCATTCGCTGCCACTGACACTTCGGCGGCAGATTCCAATGCCATCGAGGCACTCGATTTCGAGGTGCAACTCGAGACGGTGTTCGAACACGATGATGGGAAATTTCTTTGGTATCATCCGCGCGTCACACCTTTGCTGCCGGCAAATGGCGCAACGCCTTCCGTCCTGCTGACGTTGCAGAAGCATCTCCATGTTTCCGATTATTACTCCGGGTTGCATGTGATGCGGCGCAAAACTGTCGCAACCCCGTGGGCCGGACCTGACGCGGTGCCGGAGCTCGATTGGCGGAAGGAACCCGACGGAGTCACGCTCTCGGTGGCGGATGTCACGCCGGGATGGCATGGCCGAACTGGCAAAGTGCTCGCCATTGGTTGTCAGGTGCCATACAGCCCAAAGGGGGAGCAACTCGATGAGAAACCGCGCCAGCACCAGACGGCTTACGCGGTGTTCGATCCCGCCCAGGACAGTTGGTCGAAATGGGAGATCCTTGACATGCCGCGCGACCGCAAATTCGATTTCTCACGCAACGCCTGCGCCCAATGGCTCGTCCGGCACGATGGCCACCTCCTCGTGCCGGTTTATTTCGGTCCCAATGCCAAAGAACCATTCTCGGTCACCGTGGTTTTGTGCCGCTTTGATGGGCGCAAGCTTGGCTACCTCGAACACGGCGACGAGCTCAAGCTCGCAGTCCAGCGCGGCCTGGTAGAACCATCCATTGTTGCGTTTGGCACTCGTTATTTCCTCACTTTGCGCAACGATGAACGCGGTTATGTGACGTCGAGCGATGACGGCTTGCGCTGGGCGCCCATGCGGCCGTGGACCTTCGACGACGGCGCGGAACTCGGCAGTTACAACACGCAGCAACATTGGCTGGCGCATTCCGAAGGATTATTCCTCGTTTACACGCGGCGCGGCGCGAATAACGATCACATCATGCGGCACCGCGCGCCGCTATTTATCGCCCAGGTCAATCCCGCCACGTTGCAAGTCATCCGGCGCACCGAAAAAATTCTTGTGCCGGAACGAGGCGGGGAGTTGGGGAATTTCGGAGCGGCCACCATCAATCGCGCCGAATCGTGGGTCACAGTTTCGGAAGGCGTCTGGACTGCGGACGCGCGCCGCCGCGGCGCCACAGGGGCAACGTTTGTCGCGCGCGTGCTCTGGTCGAAGCCCAATCGTCTCGCCGAATTCCCATGAACTTTCTGTCAATCATCGAAGCCAAGCGCAGCGGCGCGGAGGTGGCCCCACATCAGATTTACCAGGTGGTGAAGGAATATACGGCGGGCCAAATTCCCGATTATCAAATGGCCGCCTGGCTGATGGCCGTTTATTTCCAGGGCCTCACCTACGAGGAAACACGCGCCTTGACTCTGGCCATGCGGGATTCCGGCCGGGTCTTGCAATTTCCCGAGGACTCGCGCCCGCTGGTGGACAAACATTCCACTGGCGGCATCGGCGACAAAGTCTCTTTGCCCCTGGCGCCTTTGCTGGCCGCTCTGGGATTGCGCGTGCCGATGATTTCAGGACGCGGCCTCGGTTTTACAGGAGGAACGCTGGATAAATTGGAATCGATTCCCGGTTTCCGCGCCTTGCTGCCAATCGATCGCATCATCGAGAACGTGGGCCGCCTTGGCTGCGTCATTTGCGGACAAACCGAGGAAATGGTGCCCGCAGATAAAAAAATGTACGCCCTGCGCGATGTCACCGGCACCATCCCATCCTTTCCATTGATCACCGCGTCGATCATCTCGAAAAAGCTCGCGGAGAATCTTCAGTGTCTGCTCCTCGATGTGAAGTTTTGTGCGGGCGCTTTTGTGGAAAAGCTCGAGGGAGCGCGCAAACTGGCCCGTGCCATGGTCGAGCTCGGCAATGATTGTGGTGTGCAAACGCGCGCATTGCTTACCAACATGAATCAGCCCCTCGGCCAGGCCGCCGGCAACTGGTTGGAAGTCCGCGAATCAGTGGCCTGTCTCGAAGGCAACGGACCGGCCGATCTGACTGACCTTGTGGTATCCTGCGCCGCCCATCTTCTGGTCATGACGAAAAAATTTGGCGAACTCAACGTCGCGAAAGAGGCAGCCTCAGCCAGCCTTAAATCCGGAGCCGCGCTTCGCAAATGGGAGGAAATGCTCGGCGCGCAGGGCGCCAATTTGGCCGCGTACCACAAAAAATTGAGCAGCGATCCATCCGCTCCCGTCGTGAAAGAAGTCGCGGCGCCCAAAGCCGGTTTCATTATCAGGTGCAACGCAAGAGCTATCGGTGAACTCGTGCGCGATCTCGGCGGCGGCCGTTTGTTCAAGGAAGCCAAAATCGATCTCGAAGTCGGCGTCGATCGGTTGTTGAAACCAGGCGAGCGCGTCGAAGCAAACGGAATTCTCGGACGCATCCACGCCCGGAACGAAGCGGATGCGGAGAAGGCGCTGGCACGGCTGCGCGACGCGTTCACCCTCGGCGATGAGCCAGTCCCAACCGAGCCGCTTTTGGCGGAAGTCATCGAGCTGCAATAGTTGCCATTCCGTAGCAGCCTGACGTGAGTCGGCTCAAATATTTTCTACGCGCAAGCTATCCAGTTGCCCCTGCGCATTCCCACGCGCAAAACGGCGCTGGCTTTCAGTTCGATCGGGTGAGCCCGTTCCCGATGGTCAAGAACGGCTCGACCAGGAACAAATGATCGAACTCACATTCGATGCTACGGCCATTGGAATTCTGCCTTCCGTAGCAGCCTGATGTGAGTCGGCTCAAATATTTTCTACGCGCAAAGCCAATCAATTTCCCATGCACATTCCCACGCGAATAACGGCGCTGGCTTTCAGTTCTATCGGGTGAACGCGTTGCCAATGGTCAAGGGGCGGCACGACCAGGAACAAATGATCGAACTCACATTCGATGCTACGGCCATTGGAATTCTGCCTTCCGTAGCAGCCTGATGTGAGTCGGCTCAAATATCTTCTGCGTGCAAGCCAATCAATTGCCCAAGCGCATTCCCACGCGCAAAACGACGCTGACTTTCAGTTCTATCGGGTGAACGCGTTACCGATGGTCAAGGAGCGGCTCGACCAGAAACAAATGATCGAACTCACATTCGATGCTACGGCCATTGGAGTTCTGCCTTCCGTAGCAGCCAGACGTGAGTCGGCTCAAATATTTTCTACGCGCAAGCCAATCAATTTCCCATGCACATTCCCACGCGAATAACGGCGCTGGCTTCCAGTTCTATCGGGTGAGCGCGTCGCCGATGGTCAAGGGGCGGCACGACCAGGAACAAATGATCGAACTCACATTCGATGCTACGGCCATTGGAGTTTTGCGTTCCGTAGCAGCCTGACGTGAGTCGGCTCAAATATTTTCTACGCGCAAGCCAATCAATTTCCGACGCACATTCCCACGCGCAAAACGGCGCTGGCTTTCAGTTCGATCGGTTAAGCGCGTCGCCAATGGTCAAGGGGCGGCTCGACCAGGAACAAATGATCGAACTCACATTCGAGGCTACGGCCATTGGAGTTCTGCCTTCCGTAGCAGCCAGACGTGAGTCGGCTCAAATATTTTCTACGCGCAAGCCAATCAATTGCCCATGCGCATTCCCAC
>JBFMDG010000473.1:0-6079 GCA_040754135.1 Verrucomicrobiota bacterium | reverse complement strand
GACACGCTCAGCACGATCGCGAGGATCAAGAGGCGAAACGCCCAGCGCACAAGAAATTTCATCGCGCCTCTGTTAACATGCGGCGATCCACCGGACAAGACGCGAACGCAAGCACACGAATTTACAAACGCACAACTCGGGATGAGCGGGGAGCGGCCGGCGCCGTTTTGAGGTGCCTTGTAAATGCCTTCCCCGAAGGGGCGGTATCCCTCAAACCGGAATATCTTCCGGTCTGACTTCCAGGCATTCGTCTTGATCCTCCCAGATCATGGCGGGAAATTGATCGAGCATCCGCGGCAGAATTCTTTGTCCGGCTTGGGCGAGCAAGCGCTCGGCTTTGCTCGCGGCGTTTTCAAATTCCCGGTCGTAATTGCCCGCGCTCTTGCGTTGCCGGTCATCCCAATGCGCCACACCATGGACGGGTCCGTATTCTTCGGCCCAATCGCGAAGCATTTTTTGGAAATCGGGCGTCAATTCGTCGAACGGGATGGCGGAGCCGCCGCAATGCTGGCAAACCAAACCGGATTCGAGAACGTCACGCGTCAGCAACGGCAGGAGCGGTGCGCGGCAACATTCCGCTTCAGGATAGGCGACGGGGGGTGTGGCGAGGCGTTTGAGCCAGATCTGCCGGTCGTGGCCGTTCTGCGCGGCCAGCCGGTAAGCCCCCACCAGCGGATGCGACAATCGCCAGGCGCGTCCTTCCAATTGCCCGAGCGTTTGTGCCATCCAACGGGCAAGGGTCAGATCGTCAAAATCGCGGAAGACGAGCGCGTATTCGTTCCAAAGACGTTCCAGCGGCGATTCGGACATGTCAGCCATCACCGCAACACTAAGTGCGAAAGGCGCAGTACGGCAAGGGACAAAGGGCCGCGACAAGTTCAAATTCAAGATCAAGAAGAGGGCAGGCAAAATGGCCGGGGTTACCCAATGCGGCAAGAGCAAAACAGACGGTGTGCTCTCCCACCGCCTGGCAGTAAGTGACTGGCGAAATCTTTTATTTCCTGGCTTCAGGCGTGACGGTCACGACGACGCGATTCCCATCGCGCAAGATGGCAATTTCCACCGGCTGCCCGATGCGCGCGGCGTCCAGCGCGTAAGTGTAATCGTAGATGTTGGCAATTTTCTGTCCGGCAAACTCGATGATAACGTCGCCGGCTTTAATTCCGGATTTCTCGGCCGGGCTGCCGCCGCGCACGCCGGAAAGTTTCACTCCTTTGGTTTCCGTGGTGTAGTCGGGAATCGTTCCGAGATAAGCGCGCAAACTGTCGCGGCTGCCGCCTTTGGTCGATTGATCGACCTTGACATAGTCCGGCCGCGCTGGCGCCGAAGTCAGATCGAGCAAAATCCCTTGGGCAAAGCGGGCGATTCGTTCGAGGCCTTCATACTGAATTCGATCCGCGTCATCGGTCGGGCGGTGATAATCCGCGTGGCTGCCGGTAAAGAAATTCAACACCGGAATTTGTTTGGGATAAAAGGCCGTCACGTCCGTGGGCAAGTAAGGATCGTCCTGAAGCACAAGATTGAATCCGGCGGCGACGTTTCGTTTTTCCGCGAGCCGCCGCCACAAGGTCGAGGAAGCGGTTCCTTGAAGGTTCAATTTGTTTTCCTGCAAACGCCCGACCATATCGAAATTCAGGCAGGCGACCAGGTTGCTTAAAGGCCAGACCGGGTGCTCGACATAATGCGACGAACCGATCAAGCCCAGTTCCTCTCCGGACCAAAAGGCGAAGACGATGGCGCGTTGGAACGCGCTTGAATTGCGCTTCTGTTCCGCGGCCAGCGCCGCGGCCAACTCCAGAACGGCAGCGACACCGGAAGCATTGTCGTCGGCTCCATTGTGGATGGCCGTTTCTTCTCCGGAATGTTTCATCGCGCCGGTTTCGCCATAACCGAGATGATCATAATGCGCCCCGACCAGGAGATGTTCGGCGACTCGATCTCCCCGTGCCGCGGGAAGATAAGCGAGCACGTTGCGATCGCTTTTGCGAATGTGCTCGACGGCGGTGCTGAGTTTCAACCGAACACCTTTCAGCGCAAATCCGCCTTCGGCGTGCGGGTTCTCCGTGTCGAGATTGGACTGAACTGTTTTCAAATCCTTGCCCGCGGCGGCGAAGAGCGCGTCGGCCACTTTGCTCGTCACCGAGGCGGCCATGATTTCAGAGCTGGCGCTGCTGCTGTCGAAGGAAAGCCCGATCAACTCTCCCGCATTGGGCGAATTCGGGCCGGTCACCACCAGCAACGCTTTTGCGCCGTGTTCGCGAGCGATCATCGCCTTGTAGCGAAGCGCAGCGTAACGATTCAGCTCCTGGCGCCGTTTCGGTTCCACGCCCTCCGGCACGTAACGCAAGACCAGCACGATCTTGTTGGTCACATCGAGACCCGCATAGGAATCGTAACCTTCACCGGGTTTTCCGGGAACGGACAAACCATAACCGGCGAAGACGATTTCACCTTCGACACTGCCATTGGCCGTAAATGAGAGCGGGCGGAAGTCCTGTTCGGGTGCGAACGAAGTGTGTGCGCCAGCGAACTCGAAGCTGAGCTGATTGGCGTTTGTCAGCACGCGAACGCCCGCATTAAACTCGAATGTCTGAAAGTAGGAATCGCTCGCGCCAAAGGGTTTCAACCCGGCTTTACGCAGGGTTTCGGCGATGAAATCGGCGGCGAGTCGAATTCCTTTGCTGCCGGTCATTCGCCCCTCGAGCGTGTCCGACGCGAGATACTCCACTTGAGTCCGCAAATCCTCCGCGGAAATTTCCGGAACGAATTTCGATTGTGCCGGCGGATGACTGGAAGGCGGGGTTTGCGCAGGCGCTGTGGCCGTCGCAGAGGCATGGGCGGCATGAAGCGGAGGAGGGGATTGACCGCGAGGCGGCGCACTTCGCAACGCAGCCAATGCGTGTTCGTGATTCCAATTGGCAATAAAGAGTTGCGATTTGCCATCGCTCGTGCGCCCCGAGGTCCAGCAGAGTTTGCGGCCGTCTGGCGAGAACACCGGCAATCCATCGAACCCATCCGTATGCGTCACGCGCACCGGATCTTTTTTTCCATCGGCATCGACAATGAACAATTCGAAATTGGAAAAGCCGAGTTTGTTGGCTGTGAAAACGAGGTAGCGGCCCGATGGATGAAAGTAGGGGGCCCAACTCATACAACCGAATTCGGTGATGCGCCGCGGATCCGAGCCATCCCGTTTCATCGTATAAACGTCGGCAATGGCCCCGGTCTCGTCGAACCGCCGCCACACGATCCGTTTCCCATCCGGAGTGAAAAATGGTCCGCCATCATAACCGGGAGCCTGAGTGAGTTGGCGCACTTTCGAACCATCGGCATTCATGATGAAGATTTCGCCAAAGAAGGAAGGATCGACTTCGAAACGTTTCAGATTTTCGGCCGAGAGCTGATGGGTCGGATACGCCGTGCGCAATGAGCAGAAGACAACTTGCCGGCCGTCCGGCGAGTAACTCGCCTCCGCGTCGTAACCCGGCGACTCCGTCAAACGCTTTAGACCCGAGCCGTCACGATGCGCGCTGTAAATCTCCATCTGCTCGTCATAATCCCACGAATAACGGCGTTGCTTGCCGGAGGCGCGGAATTCCAGTTCGGCCTGTTGCCTGGCGGCGGAAGCGGGATCGTGATGGGTGGATGAAAACAACACTTCGCTCGAACGCGGGCGGAAAAAGGCGCAGGTGGTTTTCCCGTGCCCGGGAGAGACGCGGTGTGTATCGCCTGTTTCGAGATTCAAAATGTAAATCTGATAAAAGGGATTTCCGGCCTCGCGTTCACTTTGAAAGATGAGCGCTTTCCCATCGGGTGCGAAATAACCTTCGCCACTGCGCTGCCCTTCGTAAATCAATTGGCGGGCATGGGACAGGAAATGAGCTTCGGCGGCCCGATTGGATTCCGCCGCGTGAGGAGCGATCACCGACATCCCAAGGACGGCAGCGGATGCCAGAGACCAGATTAGTTGAGTATTCCATCGCATTCTTGAGGGATTGAAGCAGAAACCCGCCGCCGCGTCACGGGCGGAGACGATGGCGGCAATAGCCTCTCGGCCCGGAGCGATGAACGGGCAGGGGAAATAAGATGAAGCTCTTCCGAGAATGCAACCCAGCTCCGATGCGCGGGCACTGGGACTATCCCCACAAGCGGAACAACAAACTGTGATCTATTTCACGAGCCGGTCTGGTCGTTAATCTCTTCGCGCCATTTCGCCAGTGGAGCCGGCCAGGAAAAGCGAGCTGAACTCTGGCGGCAGTTGTTGAATCACGTCATTGATTTCGCCCGGCGACACGGCTTCCTGCAAAACTTCGATGACCACGCGTGCATGGTAAACGGCCACTGGCAGATCCATTTGTTCTCGCAGGCTGACTCGTGAGAAAAACTCATTCAGATCGAAGCGTTCGCCTTTCGCCCCGAAATCCTTTCGCAAATAAATGCCGATTTCCTCCGGCAATTGGGAGGCCAGATCTTTGGCTTCGCCTGCGTCGAGCCGTTCGGCCAGCGTTTCGAGTGTGGCGCGGATGGCCTTGACGGCTTCGCCGGTCGTTCCCAAGCGTGCGCGATGCTGCACGTGCCCAGTAAATTCGTCGTAAGTCATAAAATCAATCGGTTGAAGTTCACTGCAATAACGGGGCAGGTCTGAGCAGGATTGGAACGGCCTTCAAGGTCGCCGCGGGTTTTATTCGTGTCACCGACTTCGATTGGAATGCCAACTGAGGGAGGTTCCGGCGCGGAACAACACGGAACCGAACCTGGTGATTTCCCCCTCGTAAAAGTTCCGCGCCGGAAGGTCGAGAACGGCTAAGCCTTTTCTTCGTGAGGTTCGGGCTCTTCCGCTTCGATGTTGATGCATTCCATGGCCAGATCGGACAATTGTTCGTCTGTTTCCTTTTCCTCTTCGAGGGATTGTTGCAGCAGTTCGGCATCTTCATCGCGGCCCAACTGCTCGGCGTAAGTGCGCACCGAACCGTAACCGGCAATTTCGTAATGCTCGATTTTTTGAGCGGCCACAATCAATCCGGCATCGAGGACATCCTCCTCGGCGTCCTGATCGAGTAATTCCTTGGCTTCGGCAATGAGTCCCTCCATGGCTTTGCATTTCTTTCCTTTGGCCTTGGTGCCGAGCGCATCAAAAATCTGTTCCAGCCGATCGACCTGGCTTTGGGTCACTTGCAAATGATCTTCAAAAGCGTTTTTCAAATCGGGCGAGGTGGCGGCTTTGGCCATTTTGGGGATCGCTTTAAGCAATTGATTTTCGGCGTCGTAAAGGTCCTTCAGCTCTTCAATGTAAAGATCCTGGAGTGTTTCGAGTTTCATGGTTCGATCCTTTGTTAGTGGTTGAATACTGATACTGCTGTTCGTTTTCACGGCAGAGTCCTTTAGCGGACTTTCCTTTTCAATCAGGGGGCTTCCCGGTTTTTCCGACATGGATTCCCCCAAAATGGATTTCGCTTTGGATTTCACGCCGGTTTGAGCGGGTCGAACGGCAGATCGACCGACCCGCCGGCGGATGCGCGTGGGCAGAGTTTTTCGTCGATAGGCCATGGAAACTTTCAGCAAAAGCCGGTCAACCTGGTTACAGAAAACCAAGTGGACCGGCCTTCGTTTTCTTCTAATAGGTGCTTTGATTGACTCGTTCGAACTCCGAGTATTGTCGGGCCGCTTCTTCCTTGGTCAGGCCGTATTTCTCCTGAAGTTTGCCCAGCAACATATCCCGGCGTCCTTCGATCATGTCCAGCTCATCGTCGGTTAGTTTGCCCCACTGTTCTTTGATTTTTCCTTTGAGCTGCTTCCAGTTTCCTTTAATGCGATCTTCGTTCATAAGAACCTCCTGTGTATGCAGTAATCTCAGGCTCGAATTTCCAAATCGCAATCGGAGACGCCCATGGTTTTCCGCGCGGGTGCGCCTGAACCGGACCCTCGGGAAAAGCTTGAGTTGGGAAAAGCCCGTGGCGCACTCAGGCAAGCCAAAAGTTCATTGCGCTGATTCGCTCGATCGGAAGGCAGCGATCAGCCGGCGAATCCTTCCCATTGCCGGCGTTGCTTTTTTGTTGGCCGGCCGCTTCCTTTGGGACGG
>JBFMDG010000472.1:0-6088 GCA_040754135.1 Verrucomicrobiota bacterium | reverse complement strand
CATCGGATACGATGCGTCAGCGAAAAAAAAGTTCCCGAGTTTTCGACTGATGGAATTCCCCGGTGGCCCCTGAGGTCTGCGCCTGAATTTGTTCAGCTACTCAGCGGATGCCAAATACAGGTGAACCTTCGGGTTGCGTCACGAATCGCTCCGCCCGAGGGTTCTGCAAAACCAAGGAGGCATAAATAATGAAACCTATCCTGATTGCTCTGTTTGCCGCGCTCGTCGTGGTCGGTTGCGGCAATAACCAGACACAACAAGTCGAAGAAACCAAAGACGCCAAGCAAGAGGACCTCAATGCCCGCGAGAATGCGGTCGATGAATCCGCCGAAGCCGCGCGGCAAAGAGCCAATGCCGAAGCCGAAGCCGAGCGGGCCCGCATCAATGCTCAGGAAGAAGCCGCGAAAGCGGAGATCGACGCAGCCAAACGCAAGGCCGAAGCCGAAGCGGAAGCGAAGAAGGCCGAAGCCGAAGCGCAACGCAAAGCCGCTGAACCCAAATAAGCCCGTCCGTTTCACCGCTTTCTCTGCCACCAACATGGCCGCGGGAAAGCGCGCAAGAAGATTCAACTTTGAAGCGTCTCAAGGCGCTTGGGCCGTGGTGAAAGCCACGGCCTTTTCTTGGCCTGTTTTCACCCTCACGCACCCGATCACCTCAAAGCACGATTAAGCATTCCTGCCGATTCGCTTTTCCGCCGGCAAATGTTTCGATCGCCGCGCACACCGATCGAGTTCGGTTGAATCCCTGAGTTGACTGGGCCCGCGCCAGCCCGATTTCAAACTTTCTTCTTTTTCGCCCCCCAGCGATTTCCTAGGCTCATGCGGGTGAATATGACTCATCACGAGTTGACTTTGATGGCGCCGCGCGTGACGCCGGTGCTCGATCCTTTTTTTCGGCCGGCGGTTTTGGCCTATCGGCATTTTCGTGAGAAAGCCCGGGCGAGCGGCGCTCCAGTGCATGCCCGGCTGGCGCTCGAACAGTCGGATGGCTCCGTGTTTCATTTCCATTTGGATCTGCTGCCGGCGGACCATTCCGAAGCGCCGGCCAATCTCATCCAGCTCGAGCGGCTCGTAAAATTTCTCCTTTGGTCCCGCGGTGGCTGGAGAATTTATTTCGATGGCCCGCGCGACTTGGCCACCCGGCTGGCCGCCCATTACACCGAAAGTCCCACGGGCCGGTTTGATTCCGAAATCATCGGCGAGCGCATTTACGATCGCGCCCTCGAAGTGGTCTGCACTTCCGACCTGCCGCCCGAACGAGCCAACACCGCCGCGCTCGGCCGCCATCTGGACGGTTGCCGGATCGGATTCGATCTCGGCGGCAGCGATCGCAAAGTGGCCTCGGTCATCGATGGAGAGGTGGTTTACAGCAACGAAACGGTTTGGGATCCGTACTTTCAAAGCGATCCGCAATACCACTTTGACGGCATCATGGATTCGTTGAAAAAAGCAGCGGCCCATCTGCCGCGCGTGGACGCCATTGGTGGAAGCGCCGCGGGCGTCTATGTCAACAACCGTGTGAAAGTGGCGTCGCTTTTTCGTGGCGTGTCGCGCGATCTTTTCGAGCGGCGCGTAAAGAATTTGTTTCTCGAATTGAAGGCGGTTTGGGGTGGAATCCCATTTGAAGTGGTCAATGACGGAGAAGTCACCGCGCTGGCCGGATCGATGGCGCTCGAGAGCAACGCGGTCCTGGGCATTTCAATGGGCACCAGCATGGCGGGTGGGTATGTGACGCCGCAAGGCACGATTACCTCATGGCTGAATGAATTGGCATTTGTGCCGGTGGATTACAACCCGAACGCACCAACGGACGAATGGTCTGGCGATTATGGATGCGGGGTTCAGTACTTTTCCCAGCAATGCGTCGGACGTTTGATTCCGGCCGCAGGAATCGGGATTGACCCCGCGCTCGCCCTGCCGGAAAAGTTGAAAGCCGTGCAAAATTTGATGGCTGAGGGAGACAGCCGCGCCTGCAAAATCTATGAAACGATTGGCGCCTATTTGGGTTATGGCATCGCCCATTTCTCCGAATTTTATGCATTCGATCATCTGCTGATTTTGGGGCGTGTGACTTCGGGGGCGGGCGGCGACGTCATTCTCGACCGTGCCCGGGAAGTTTTGCGTGTCGAATTTCCCGAGTTGGCGAACCGCGTGCAATTTCATGTGCCCGACGAAAAGGAAAAACGCCACGGCCAGGCCATCGCCGCCGCGAGTTTGCCGCAAATCCGCCGTTAACCTCCATGAACCCATATCCTCATTTTGTTTCGGAATACGTCCGTTATGCGCGCGAAGGAAAAACCTATCCGCTGGGAAATTTTCCCGCGCCGCCCCGTCCGGAAATTCCTTCCGACGCGCCCAAAGCGCTCATATTTTCACCCCACCCGGATGATGAAGTGATTATTGGCGGTCTCGCGCTCCGGCTTCTGCGCGAAGCGCGCTGGAATGTGATCAACGTGGCCGTGACGCAAGGGAGCAAAAAATCGCGGCAAGAAGAACGATGGGAGGAATTGAAGCGGTGTTGCGAGTACATCGGTTTCGGATTGGAGCAAACCGCCCCGGGAGGACTCGAACAAATCAATGTCCGCACGCGCGAGCAGGAGCCGATTCAATGGGCCGGCTCCGTCCAGGTCATCGCCGATCTGTTGCGCAAACATCAACCGCGCGTCATTCTCTTTCCGCACGAACTTGATTGGAACAGCACGCATATCGGCACGCATTTCCTTGTCCTCGATGCTCTCAGACAATTGCCCGACGATTTTCAATGCGCGACCGTCGAGACAGAATTCTGGGGGCAAATGCCTGCGCCCAATCTCATGGTGGAATTAAGCGAGCAACATGTGGCCGATCTGATTTCCGCTCTCACTTTTCATGTGGGTGAAGTGCGCAGGAATCCGTATCACCTCTCTCTCCCCGCCTGGATGATCGACAACGTGCGGCGCGGCGCGGAGCTTGTCGCCGGCCAGGGAGGCACCGCCCCCGATTTTATTTTTGCCACGCTTTACCGAATGAAACGCTGGAACGGGCAGGCCTTGGAAAAAGCGTTTGAAGGCGGACAATATTTATCCTGCGGCACAGCGGTAGAATCTCTTTTTCAGACAGGCTCTTAGCCGCTGCGCCCACGGGTCGAAGCCGCATTTTTCCTTTGGCAAAGTGGCGGGAAAAAATGTGAGGCTGGGCCCGCGTCAATCTGCGCTTTACGCTTTGTTCATGCGCGGCGAGAGGGCGACTTCTTCGCGCGCCGTGCTCGGGATGGAGCGCAACAATTCTTTGAGATCAGCGATGAACTCGTGCACATCTTCCGGTTGCGTGTCCCAGGAGCACATGAAGCGGCAGCCGCCCTTGCCGATGAAGGTGTAGAAGGCCCAGCCTTTGGCCCAGAGTGCCTTGATAATGGCCGGCGGCAGCTCGGCAAAAACCGAATTCGCCTGTCGCGGAAAGAGGATCGTGACTTCGGCAATTTGCTTCAGTTCGTCGTGCAGCAATGCAGCCATCTCGTTGGCGTGCGCGGCATGACGCAACCAGGCGCCATTCTGCAACATGCCTACCCAGGGCGCGGCCAGGAAACGCATCTTGGAGGCGAGCTGCCCCGCTTGCTTGCAGCGATAATCAAATTCATCCGCCAGATCGCGGTCGAAAAAAACCACCGCATCACCGACATGCGTGCCATTCTTGGTGCCGCCAAAACAAAGCACGTCCACGCCCGCCTGCCAGGTGATCTCTTTCGGAGGCACGCCCAGCGAAGCGACTGCATTGGCGAAGCGCGCGCCATCCATGTGCACATGCAAATCGAGCTCGCGGGCTTTGGCCCAAATGGCTTTCAGTTCGTTGACGGAATAAACGGTGCCGACTTCGGTGGCCTGGGTCACGCTCACCACGCGCGGCTTCGGGTAATGAATATCGGTGCGGCGTTTGACCATGCGCTCGATCGAAGCCGGATCGATCTTCCCGTGCTCGCCCGGCATCAAAAGTACTTTTGTGCCGTTCGAAAAAAACTCGGGCGCACCGCATTCGTCCGTCTCGACGTGCGCGATCTCGTGGCAAAGAATGCTGTGATAAGATTGGCAGAGCGATGCCAGCGCCAAGGAATTGGCCGCCGTGCCGTTGAACACGAAATAAACTTCGCAATCGGTTTCAAAAACCTGGCGGATCAGATCCGAAGCCTGATTCGTCCAGGGATCATCCCCATAACCTTTGGCGTGCCCTTGATTCGCCTCCGCCAACGCCGCCCACGCTTCAGGACAAATTCCCGCATTGTTATCACTGGCAAACTGTCGTCGATGTCCGGTCAATTTGTTCATCGTGCGGCGCAATTTGCCCTAAGCGCGCAAGACTGGCGAGCACGAAAAGGCTCTCTCGCACTACGCGGCGCGGGGTGGACGGTCACTGCGCCGCCCCTTTGTGAAATCTGATACTCGGTCTTGAGTTCCCCACGCCATGACCGATACGATGCGAAAGTGCAATCTCTCCGAAACTGTTTCAGGCGCGGGATTGTCGGAACCGGTTTGCTGACGCTGCTCCACGCGGTCGCCGGAAATGCGGCAGCGCCCACCGATTCGACCTGGGTGGCGCGTTCCTGGCAATCGGACGAAGGATTGCCGGACAACAGTGTTTGCGGAGTGGCGCAAACTCCCGAGGGCTATCTTTGGGTCGGCACTCATGGAGGCCTGGTGCGATTTGATGGCGTCCGCTTCGAGGAATTCCCGCCGCAATCGATTTCCGGTGTGCCCAATCAAGTCGTCCGTTCGATGCTGCTCGATCGCGATGGTCGGCTCTGGCTCGGGATGGATCGCGGTCCGGTGGTTCGCATCGGAGAAAATGGCGCGCGCGTTTTCACCACGCAGGAAGGACTCCCCGATCTCCAGATGACTTCGATGACCGAAGATGAGCAAGGAGCCATTTGGGTCGGGTACACGACGGGATCATTGATCCGCATTCAGGGAGATGAAGTGAAAGTTTTCGGAGCTGCGGACGGTTTGCCTCAAGAGGGTCCGTGCTGGCTCGCCACCGATCGTGAAGGGCAGCTCTGGTTCGCCCGCAGCGGCCATGTGGGTGTGTATCGGAACCAACGCTTGCAAACAGTGCTGACGCTGGACGAGCCCACCGCCATCGGGCGCGCTTCCGCGGGCGGGCTCTGGGTTTGTTCGGGAAGCAAATGGTTCAAATTCGTCGAAGGCCATTCCCCGGAAAACCGCGGCACACTGCCGAGTTCGTCGCGATCGGTCGAGCCGCGCGTCATTCTGGAAGACAGTTCCGGCGCCGTCTGGATTGGGACGACGGCCAGCGGCTTGTTTCGCTGCGAGGGATCAGAGGTTAAACGCGTGGAAATTTCTCACCGCGAAATCTGGTGCTTGACCGAAGACCGCGAAGGGAACATTTGGGCCGGCACCGGTGGCGGAGGTTTGAATCGATTACGACGCCGGACGGTGGAACTCATCGGTCGCGAAGATGGCTTGCCTTTCGAATCGGTCCGCTCGGTCTGCGAAGATTCGCAGGGAAATATTTGGGTGGTGACCCAAAACGGCGTCGTGGCCCGGCACGAAAACAAGCGCTGGAACACGGTCAGCGCCAACGGCGGATGGCCGGGCGGTCACGCCACCTGCATCACGTCGGATCGCGCCGGATCGATCTGGATTGGCACGCGTGAACATGGCCTCTATTTGTTTAAAGACGGTCAGTTTGAAAACTTTTCGCGCGCCGAAGGTTTAGCCAGTCTTTCGGTTCGTTCCGTTCTCGCGAGCGCGAGCGGGGATTTATGGATCGGGACCGATTCCCCCAATCAGGTCCAGCGGCTTCGCGACGGGGAATTTCATTCGTTCGGAATTTCGACCGCGCCTCGTTTCATCCGCGCGATGGCCGAGGATAGCACTGGCACGATTTGGATCGGCACGGCGGATGGTCAACTCTTTCGGGTGAATGGCCATGAATTAATCTCGCAACCGGCCAGTTTTCAGGGGCGCCCGAGGTCCATTCGCTGCCTGCACGCCACGAGTGACGGGAGTCTTTGGATAGGTTACGCGGGATGGGGATTGGGGCGGTTGAAAGACGGTCGTCTCTCGCGCATCGAATTATCCTCGGGGCTGCACGACAAT
>JBFMDG010000471.1:0-6103 GCA_040754135.1 Verrucomicrobiota bacterium | reverse complement strand
TGCGTTTCGGTGCGGATGGCCCCCGACTTCGGCAACAACACGCGCTCCTCGAACGTCTCTTGCGCGCGATTTTCGAACCAGGACAAGCGCCCGGCATTGTTGCCGTACATCGAGAGGATGAAATCCGGTTTGCCATCACGATTCAAATCGGCCATCTCCAGACAGGTCGTCCGCGGCAAATGCTCGAGCAAAACTTTTGCAGGAGAAAATCCCCCGCCTTTGCTCGGCAGCGCGATGAGTGTTCCTTTGCGCTGTTCGGAAGGCTGGAAGCTGCCGATGGAGGCAACAAATATCGAGTCGGCATTCTCGACCAAAGAGACGGGAATGTTGTTTACCTTGATGCTTTGCAAAAGAGCTCCGTCGCCTTTTAGAATGTCGATGGATTGGGTTTCGGCATCGGCCGCGAAAATAGTCCGCGCCGATTCGCTGATTTTGACCAAGGTGGTGGAAGGCGTGGTGCGGCGGAAGAGAGGCGGTTCCGGTTGGAAATGTTTCAGTCCAATTTTGATTTCAGGCCGCGGATCCTGGGGCAAAGGTCGTTCGGGAGCGGCATGAAAGTAGTATAAAACGATCGCATTCCAATCTTGCGTCGAGATGATGGGACTGGTGGGAAAGATTCCGGTCTCACGCAACAATTTGCCTTCGGGATGCGAGTCGATTTGTTGGGGGGCAAGTCCCATGCGGATTTTCATTCGAGGCAGCGTTTGGCTGCGCCAGGTCTTTTTGTCGAGCAGCTCAGGCTCCGGGAACACGTGGCAAGTGGCACAATAAGCTTGGGCCAATTTGCGCCCTTCGGTCGGTTGTGAGAGAACATCGGCGGGACTGGAGATCATCCCGCTCACGCACCAACTCACCAAAACCGCAGACAACCGAAGCACGAGTGAGTGAACCTGGACGAACATGGGCGAAAAAATAGACCGAGCTTTTGGCCCGGTCTATTTCTGTCGTTCTGAAGGAATCAACCTTATGGCGACCTGATTCTTCCAAAGAGCACGCTAACACCCGCGGGCGGTGTAAACGTGTAAGGGCTTGACGCGCCAGTCACTTCAGCCCATGGGCCGGTGATAGACGTGGCGGATTCAAGCTTCCCGCCGCCGGTCCATTCAACTGTGATTGTACCATTGGCATTTCGGCGGATGCTGGTGATTTTCGGGCGCTCCGCAGGTGCGGGAGCGAAGGCGATGTAATCGAGATCGCCAGACCCAGCCTGCCAGGTCCAGCGCAGCGTGACTAATCCACCGAGATTGACCACAGCGGCATTGCCACTGGCATCTTTCATCTCGATCAGCGCGTCCTGGTCGGTCCCAATGTCCGGCCATGTGTCCCAACCGCCGGTCCATGGGCCGCGGAAGGTGCCGAGCTCGGTCACGGTTTGATTGCACTGGGTTGGATCACTGGTGACTAATCCGAGTCCGCCACCTCTCGTCGCTCCGCCATCACCGTGCGCGATGCGAGCATACACGCGATAAGTACGCGCGGGTTCAGGGAATCGGCGCGTGTAATTCATCCATTCACCCGCGCCAGTCCAACCGACGACGTGATTCACTTCCACGTTGAAAGTGCCACGCGCCAATCCCGCAGGCCCGTTCAGTTTGCCTGCTTCCACACCCGTCGTTGGGCGATAGACGGCCTGGTCGTTGGTTGGTGAATCGTTGTAATCGATTCCGTAATCAGTGCCATCGCAGGAGGTGCCCCCGAGCCCGTCGCCCAAGCCCTGATAACTGCCACCCAAATACGGTCCCGTCACTCCGATGGGTTGATCCTGAATCCATTGTCCGTGGCCGAAGTTGAAATCCTCGGCTTCCACAAACAAGGTGCGACTCGAGAGCACGCTCACCCGGAAACTCCATTCTTCCGTTCGTGTAACAGGAGGCGTGGCATCATCGGTGTAGTTCAATGTCACGGTATAAACCGAGCCCGGCACAAGCGGCTGAGCTGGATTATGCCGAAGCGTCGTCGTCGTTCCGGTCTTAACCCCCGTGGCGACCGTCTGGCCGTTCAGTTTCAACTCCGACGATACGACTTTACGAACGCTGTCCTCGATGACTGCTTCGATCGGCGTGGTGTCAGGAACGCCAGCGGGCCCGATGCCCATGGTAGCTGCAGGGACGCGGGAAGTGACAATCGGATCTGCACCCAAGGGCATGAATGCGAGATAGTCGAGATCGCCGGAACTGGCTTCCCAATTCCAACGCAATGTGACCTCTCCACCCAACGAAATCAGCGAGTCGCGCCCCTCGTCGTCTTTCATCGGAATCAAAGCGTCCTGGGGAGTGCCGGCATCCGGCCATGTGTCCCAGCCGCCGGTCCATGGGCCCCGGAACGTCCCGAGGATTTCTGAGGTTTGATCGCATTGTGTGGGATCGCTGGTTACGCGCGCGAGGGAACCGCCACGAGTCGCTGCAGCGTCACCATGGGCAATGCGCGCAAAGACTTTATAAAGTCTCGCCGGTTCAGGGAATCGACGGGTGTAGTTAAGCCATTCGCCCGTGCCAGTCCAACCGATCACGTGGTTGACCGAGACATCGAATGTGCCGCGGTTCACGCCCGCAGGCCCGTTGCGTTTGCCGGCTTCCACCGGCGTCGTCGGACGATAGAGAGTGGTGTTCCCAGCGCCATCATTTCCAGGCCCGTTCTCGTTGTAGTCAATGCCGTAATCACTGCCGTCGCAGGCGGAACCATCCAAGCCATTGCCGAGGTTCAAATAATCGCCGCCCGGATACGGCCCGGTCATGCCGATGGGTTTGTCCGTAATCCACTTTCCGTGGTCAAAGTTGAAATCCTCCGCTTCGATAAACAGCGTCTCCGAAGTGAAAGGAGTAAAACTGACGCGGAAAGTCACATCAGCCGTTCGTGTTTCAGGAGGTGTGGCATTATCCGTATAGGACAACCGCAAGGTATGGAACGAACCCGAGGCTAAATCGCCGGTAAAAACATGCCGCAACGTTGTTCGATTTCCATTGCGTGTCAGCTCTCCGGGCACATCATTGCCATCCAGCTGGAATGAGGCACTCACCACCCGTTCCACTTCGCCGTCTTCGATCACCGCTTCAAGCACGGGCTTGTTGGAAATGCCCGTCGCGTTGTTCCCGGGTTTGATGGAGATCACTTTCGGCGGGAGGCCTAAAGCACCCGTTGGAACAAAAACCAAATAGTCAATATCCTGAGCGCCGGGCAGGAACGTGTAACGCAATGTAGTTAACCCTCCAAGTTTGACCAGCGCATCGGCGCCAGCGGCATCGCGCATGGGAATGATGGCGTCCATTTCGGTTCCGATATCAGGCCAAGTGTCCCAGCCACCGGTCCATGGGGCGTTGAACAATCCCACTTCCGTCACGGTTTGGTTACATTGCGTCGGATCGCTCGTCACAACGGAAAGCGAACTGGCCCGGCGCGCCGCGGAATCTCCGCTGGCGGTCCGAGCGTACACTTTGTAAATGCGGGCCGGTTCGGGAAATCTCCGTGTGTAATTCATCCATTCACCCGAGCCGGTCCAGCCCACGACGTGATTGATCTCGACGTCGAATGGTCCGCGAGAGAGACCAGCCGGTCCATTGCGTTTGCCTGCTTCCACGGCGGTTCCCGGGCGATAAATCGCCTGATCGTTCGACGCCGCTTCATTGTAATCAATTCCGAAATCGCTGCCATCGCAGGCCGTGCCTCCCAATCCGTCGCCTAAATCTTGATAACTGCCGCCCACATACGGACCTGTCATGCCAATGGGTTGATCTTGAATCCACTGGCCATGAGCAAAGTTGAAATCTTCACCTTCGATAAACAAGCTGCGCGAGGTCAGCACGGTGACGCGGAAAGTCCATTCCTCCGTCGTGGAAACAGGAGGAGTGGCATCGTCAAGGTAAGTGAACGTCGCGGTATGAACCGAACCTGGAACGAACGGCTGCGCTGGCGTAAAACGGGCAGTGGTGATCGATCCCGTTTTGGTGGCCGTGGCAACGGTTTGCCCATCGAGTTTCAACTCGCCAGACACGACTTTGCGGCTTGTGCCATCTTCAATCTGAATTTCTATCGGCGTGTTGTCCGGAGCTCCCGCCGCACCTAACGCCATCGTAGCTGCCGGAGTGCGGAGTGTGACCAACGGATCTGTCGAGGCCAAGGCCAGTCCCGATGGCGTGACGAGTTGGACCCCGTTCACGGGCGCGCGCGGCGTGCCGCCAACCCCGACAATGGCAGTCGAAGCTTCCACGGTGATGTTGGCCACTTTGATGTTTTTGAAGACGACGAAATCAGCGTCGTTCACTCCCGAAGTGGCGCCGAAAACACCGATATAAGTCGATGGACTTGCTGGCGCGCGGATAACGACCTGTGAGCCGATGACCGCTCCAGAGTTGGCATCGAGCAGGCGGTAAGTGCCGCCTCTGCCAGAGACACCGCCGAGCGAATAAACCACCACATCATATCCTGGACCGGTCAGTTCCGAGGGAACGTCGCGGATGGTGATCGTGGTCGTGGTCGAGTTGCCCGTGTCAAGATATCCGGTCATCAAGATGCGATCAGACCCGGAGAACCCGTTGTTTTCCTCGCCGCGGCCGGTCGATGCCCACGTGTTGGGCGAGGTCCACTCGACGGTCGTTGTCGTGGCCTGACTGCCCGTGGCCGTGTCAGCGACAAGATTACCGACCGGACCGGTGCTACTGGCTTCGGTCAGATTGTTCCAGTTCGCCTGAGCGACCGTATCTACACCGGCCACTTGATCGGCAGTCAAATCCGAAGTGACTGCGCTGTCGGTGAAATTCAATCCGATGCTATACGTTTGAGTTCCGCGGGCCTTTTCAGCCGCGATGAGAGGGTCGGCAGTTCCGAGGATTGCCGCCGCGACACAGGCAAGAAGGATGGGGTTCTTCATTTTCATGGGGGGCACAGTTTGATTGGGCTTTAGGGTTATCTTCCGGAAAAATTGGAGTTGGTTTAGGGAAAAAAGCAGATGTGAGAATGCAGGGAATGACAGATGGAATGGGTGGAAATTGTGAAGGAATCCTCGTCTGTCCGCAGCGGTGGTGCTGCGCTAAAAAAAGAATTGCTGCTACTTGCCAGTTCGAGGTCCGGCCAGAATAAAGTGCGGCAATTCATGCGACTTTCGTCGTCAGAGGAGCACATAGTCGTTTGGGAACTGCGGCCACTTTTAGCGAGCCTCCGGCAAAATGGCAACAAAAAATTAACCAAAATTACAACAAATCGCGGCTGGTTAATGCTGAAGGCCAAGCGCTCTAAACCAGGGGTCTTGTGGATGCCTCTCGGGATCATCGGGCTGAATGCTTGCCCGGCTCATCCCCGCGATGGTAGCTTGGCGGCGTTGAAACCCCGAAAGAAATCCTCGACTCGAGCCGCTCGAACGACCTCGGCGCCACCTCTCGAATCGCACAAACTGCCGTGGTTTCAAAGGCCAGGATGGCGTCGCAATCTGTTCCGAGGCGCGTTAATGCTCTTGATGACCATTCTGATTTTAGGAGGCTTGGAGGTCAGTCTGCGGTTGGCCGGTTTCGGATATCCGACCGATTTTTTCCTGGAAGCGGAACCAGCCGGGAAAGGGTTGCTTCGGGAAAACCCGAAATTTGCCTGGCGCTTTATTCCTCAGGCATTGGCGCGATCGCCACAGCCCCTGCTGATTTCAGCCAGAAAGCCACCCGGGACAATCCGCATTTTTGTTTTTGGTGAATCCGCAGCCATGGGCGACCCGGAGCCCGCCTTCGGATTTCCGCGCGTTTTGCAGCAAATGCTCGAAGGCCAATTCCCTGACCGGAAATTTGAAGTGGTGAATGTTTCCATGACGGCGATTAATTCGCATGTCATTCGGTATATTGCGCGCGAATGCGCACAACTGGAATGTGATTATTGGGTGATTTACATGGGCAACAATGAAGTCACCGGACCTTTCGGACCCGGAACCGTCCTCTCTGGGAAAGCACCCGGACGCGCTCTGTTGCATGCGAGTCTGGCGCTGAAATCAACCCGGACCGGTCAATTGCTCCAAACCGCAGCCGAGCACGTCGCTGCCCGTCGTCAGTCGCGTCCCTGGCTGGGCATGGAAATGTTCCTCGAAAAACAAATCCCGCGCGATGACCCACGCCTCAACGGGGTCTATGAG
>JBFMDG010000470.1:0-6128 GCA_040754135.1 Verrucomicrobiota bacterium | reverse complement strand
CTCATCAAAACCCGATGGCATCCGTTATGAGAATTTCATTTCTCCCACAACCCCCAGGTTTCGCGAGTTTGCTTTTGCTGGGATGGCTGTTGCTCGGACTGTCTGAGAAATCCGCCATCGGTCAGGTGGTTCGTGTGACCGCAAGTCTGGAAACCAACCGCATTCCTGTCGGCGGCACGACGCTTTTGAAAGTTTATGCGCAAATCAGGGAGCCCTGGCAGGCGAACACCGACCGCATCTTTTCCTGGTACGTGGATGTATTGAATGGGAATGGAAGCGTCGCTCGCGGCAATTACGACAGTCTGCGCAAGCCCGCTTCGGATAATGATCCGCGCATTTCTTCGACTGGAACCAATGAGGGCGCGCATCGCCGGGGCATTTACGATACGTTTATGAATTTGCCCGGCGCCGGCCGGCAAGCACCGGTGTTGCTCTGTGAAATTCCCGTGCAAGGACTCGCTGCCGGACGGGTCACGTTTCGCGTGCAACCGGGTTCGGGCGTTTCCGGGCTCGGATTTGACTTCATCGTGGCGCCGGCGGGCGGAGGCGATCCATTGCTTGGGGGAGATTATGCGCTGGCCAGCGCCACGCTCGAAGTGGTGGATGAACCGTGTCGTGTCTCGGCGTCGCTGGCCTACGTGCCAAGAGCCGATGGCCAGCATGAAGTGCGCGTAAGCTTTCCTTTGTGCGCCGGACAAAATCATTTCGTAGAATTCCGCGACCTCTTGAACATCGGCGAGTGGCAGGTGCTTCCGAACGCTCCCCATAATTCCGGGACGGCCACCGATATTTCGGCCGCACCCCATCGGTTTTATCGGGTGCGCGTCGGGCCTTGAATCGGTTCCCCTCCTCCCGTAGCAGCCGGACGTGCGTCGGCTCTAATTTTTTCCGCGCGCTTGCCAATCACCTGCCAGTGCGCTCGCCGGCGCGAAAAAAGGCTCCGGAGCGTTTTGAGATCTGGAACACGCGTCGCCGATCCTCAAGCGCGGTCCCACCAGAAACAAATGATCGAACTCACATTCGATGCTACGGCCCATTTTCCCGTAGCAGCCGGACGTGCGTCGGCTCTAACATTTTCTACGCGCATGCCAATCTTCCGCCAGTGCACTCGCCAACGCGAAAAAAGGCTCCGGAGCGTTTTGAGATTTGGAATACGCGTCGCCGATCGTCAAGCGCGGTACCACCAGGAACAAATGATCGAACTCACATTCGATGCTACGGCCAATTTCGATGCGACAAAAATCCGCGTGCAACCCTGACGATCCGTGGTTAACTCATAGCGTCTTTTATGGATTACGAAGCTGTGATTGGACTGGAAACACATGTCCAGCTCAAAACCAAATCGAAAATGTGGTGTGGATGCGCCAATGAATTCGGCGCGCCGCCCAACACCCATGTCTGCCCGGTCTGCCTCGGCTTGCCAGGGGTTTTGCCGGTGGCCAATGACGAAGCCCTTCGCCTCACGGCATTGACGGGAATGCTGCTCAACTGCACGGTCGCGCCGTTCGCCAAATTCGATCGCAAGAATTATTTCTACCCGGATGTGCCGAAGAATTATCAGATCACGCAATATGCCCAGCCTTCGACCCTGAACGGCTATGTTGATTTCGAGTTCCAGGGCGGCATCACGCGCGTTCGCATCACGCGGGCGCATCTCGAAGAAGATGTGGGCAAGAATTTTCATTTCGAACGGCAGAGTGGAGTCGATTTCAACCGCGCTGGAGTTCCCTTGCTCGAGATCGTTTCCGAGCCCGACATCACCAGCGCCGAGATGGCTTACGAATATCTGAACGCTTTGAAGGACATTTTGGTTTACGGCGGAATCAGCGATTGCGACATGGAAAAGGGAATGGTGCGTTGCGATGTGAACGTGAGCGTGCGCCCGGTCGGCGCGAAAGAGCTTGGGGCGAAGATTGAGATCAAGAACATGAACAGCTTCAGTGGGGTGCGGCGCGCGTTGGAATACGAAATCCCGCGCCAGATCGAGGTGGTGAAGAAGGGGGGCAAGCTGGTGCAATCGACGCGCCGTTGGGATGATGTGGCCTTGATCACGGAGGAAATGCGCACGAAAGAGCACGCGCATGATTACCGGTATTTCCCGGAACCGGATTTGATGCCGTTCGTGCCGACGGAAGCGTGGCTGGAGGAGGTCTCGAAGCGTGTGGTCGAGCTCCCTTTGGCGCGCAAGCAACGTTTCATTTCCCAATACCAATTGCCCGTTTCGGATGCGCAGACTTTTGTGTGGGATGTGCCGCTGGGGAATTATTTTGAGACGGTGGCGCGCCAGGCGAAGAATCCGAAAGCCATCGCCAACTGGGTGATCAACAATCTGCGCGCGCAACTGGCGGAAACGCGGAGTTCCTTGAACGATTTGAAATTCAAGCCGGAAGGCCTGCTCGAATTGGTTGCGCTGGTGGACAGCGGAAAAATCAGCACGCGGATCGCTCAGGAAGTTTTCGCGGAGATGTTTGCCACCGGGGAATCACCGCAAACGATCGTCGAGAAGAAAGGGCTCGCGCAAGTGAGCGACACGGGAGCGATCGAGGTTTTGTGCGATCAGGCGATTGCGGCGAATCCCGGCCCGGCGGCGGATTTCCGCAATGGCAAAGTGGCCGCGCTGAATTTCCTGAAGGGGCAGGTGATGAAGCTGAGCAAAGGCAAAGCGAACCCGGCGCTGGCGGGGGAAATCCTCGAGCGAAAGCTCAAAGGATGATTTGAAAACCGCGGGGGCGTTGCGGCGCTGAACGAGGCGTGGCGAATCAACAATCGCTCAACTCAATGCCGCGGGCGCAGGAGGATGGCTTTCTTGGCGGTGCCTTCCACTTCGACACTGTGGGTTTCGATGTGCGGATCGTCTTTGAGCGCGTTATGCACGATGCGCCGATCGAAAGCGTTCATCGGTTCGAGTTCGACGATATCTCCCCAGCGCCTGACTTTTTCCGCGGCCTCTTTGGCTTTTTGGACGAGGGCTTCGCGGGCCTGAGATCGATAGCCGCCCACGTCCAAGGTTACTTTCGGCGCGTCGGGATCCTGGCGGAAAATGATGCGATTGACGATGTATTGCAATTCGCTGAGCGTCTGGCCCTGCCGCCCGATCAAGCGTCCGGCATCCTCGGTTTTGACATCGAGCAACAAGCCGCCTTCATCGAGGTGATGTTCTTCCACACTGGCATCGAATCCCAACGTTTTGAGGAGTTCCTCGACGATCGATTTGGGTTGAGCGGACATAGCGTTGTGGTTGTTGCGATGAACGGAGTTGTGGTGTGGGATGCGAATCCCGCCGTCATTTCTTCTTGGGTTTGACGCCGGGTTTCACGGGGCTGCTTGCCGCTTTGCTCCCCTGTAGGGCCGGATCTTCTCCCGGACGGGTCAGTTTCATTTGCGCGATAGTTAGCAGATTTTGCACGGTCCAGTAAAGCGTTAAGCCCGCCGAAAAGTTGTAGAGAAAAACCATGAACATCAGCGGCATGTACTTCATCATCTTCTGCTGAACCGGATCCATGCCCGGCGAGGCCGGAGTCAATCGCGCCTGCCAAAGCATCGTCACGCCCATGAGCAGCGGCAGCGGATTGATTGGAAAATGGAGCCCGGGAATAAACCCGATCGTGTCCGGTTGCGAAAGGTCGCAGGCCCAGAGGAATTCCGCGCCGCGCAATTCGATTGCGCTGCGGAGCATGCTGTAAAATCCGAAGAAAACGGGAATTTGCAGGAGCAAAGGCAAGCACCCTCCCAGCGGGCTGACTTTGTGTTCTTTCATGAACTCCATCAGCTTCTGGTTCATTTTGCGCGGATCATCCTTGTACTTTTCCTGGAGGGCTTTCATCTGCGGCTGGAGCGCCTGCATCCGCTTCATCGATTTCGTGCTGGCATTAGTCAACGGCCAGAAGAGCAGCTTAATGATGATGGTGATGGCGATGATGGCGAGTCCATAGCCCATCCCGAGGGCGTTCAAGCCATTCATCGAGAGCAAGAGGCCTTTGGCGAACACACCAAAGAAACGCCCGAAATTCATGACCAAATCGAGATTGCTGCCCAGTCGCGCCAGCGTGTTGTACTCCTTCGGCCCGGCGAACATGTCGAAGCGGCGTTCCAGCGTTTGTCCGGGCGCGAGGACATGTTCCGGATAAATCAACGCGGTCTGATACCCGAACGGTTTTGCGAAGGCCTGCGGATCCGCTGCCATTTCCTCTTTGGTGGGCGGCGGCAGATCGATCTTGCGCCCGACGACGCGCGGCGCCGGTTCCTTGGGCACGGCCACCATCGTGAAGAACTGGTTGTGCACGGCCGCCCAGAGCACGTTGGTGTTGCCTCCAGCATATTCGTAGCGCGGATTGGATGGCCCGCATCCCAAAGTGCGGTTCATGAACCAGCCATCGTCGATAAACTCCGCTTTCGTGCCGTTGTACCATTGCACGCCCATCATCATCGATTCGTCCTTGTGCCCAATGGGTGTGGCTGTACCGATGACCCATTCCTGCGCCGGGAGAGTCAGTGGCTGGCTGGAACTGTTTTCGAGCCGCACATTCACGTGCAGCATGTAATTGGTGCTCAGCTGAAACTCCTTCACCAGGCGCAAACCGTTGGTGAGAGTTTTTTCCGCGCGAATTCCTTGTGCGATCTGGCTGAGAGCGAACACGCCATCGCCCTGCACATTCATACCGCCGAGGATCGAAAAAGCTGGAACGGGCGCGCCGCGATTTAACCTCGCCGGCTGTTTGTTCGCCGGGTTGTCCTTGTTCAGGCAATCAACCGCCGCGGGATATTTCTTCAACTCGATGGTTTTCAAACCTCCGCCATAGGAAGTGAACGTGTACCGCGCGTTGGCGTCTTCGAGCGCGAGCGTTTGCTCCGGCGCATCCGGAGCCACCGGCACCGCCGTCGTGGGGCGGGCGCTGATCACAGGCGCGGGCCGCTGCGCAGATGGAAGGTTGGTCGCTGGCACCTGATTCGTTGCGGTGCCAACGAGATTGGTTTGAGGCAGCGGCGTCGGTGGAAAAATTTTCTGCGTGATCGGATACCAAAGCATCAGAAGCACGAAAGAAAGGACGAGAACGATGATGGCTTTTCGATCCATTGAAAAAATCAGGCGGGTTTGCCCGAACGCAACAGCGTTGCGGCGGTTTCATGCTCGAGGCCGTTCAACCTTGTGCCGCGTTCGGAATGGGTATGGGAAGCCAAAGGCAACCGCGACAGCACCGGCAAAGTCGAATGGGGAGCTCGAGGATTCCCGTTTTGAATTTTGAATTCGAGATTTGAAGTGCGCGCCGGCGGAACCGGATCATGCCCGCATCCACCCCAGGGATGACAACGGCAAAGCCGTTTCAGCGCGAGCAGGCCGCCATTCCAAGCGCCGTGCTGTTGCAAAGCTTCGAGCGCGTATTGCGAACAGGTGGGGCTGTACCGGCAACGTCCGAGCGGTCCGAATAAAACCGTTTTGGCCGGGGAAAGAACCCAGCGATACAGGCGCACGAGCGCCACGAGCATGAATTGAATGAGGCTCATTCACCCCTCCGCAACAGACCATTTTGGCGCAAGACAGCCAGGAAGTCATGCTCCACGTCGGTGAATTTTTTTCCGACAATGGAAGCGCGCGCGACGAGGACGAGGTCGATGGGACGTGCCAGGTCGTGTTGGTGACGCCGGAAAGATTCGCGGAGCAAGCGGCGGGCGCGAGTGCGAACGACGGCGCCGCCCAATTTGCGGCTGGTGATCAGGCCGAGCCGGGAAGGCGCCCCGGGCGGGAGGGGGAGCCAATTGGCGATGAGGCAACCTTTGGCTGTCCTTTGACCTTTGCTTTTGATTTGGGCGAAGTCGCGCCGATCTTTCAGACGCATGGTCCGGGGCAGCCGCAGGGACGCAGACGGTGTTGCGGCCATGGCCGGATCAAACCGGGGTCAAACGTTTGCGGCCGACGCGACGGCGGTTGGCGAGGATGCCCCGGCCGCTTTTGCTGGAGTTGCGGCTACGGAAACCGTGCTGCCGTTTGCGACGAATCTTGGACGGTTGATACTGGCGTTTCATGCGTTCGTAATTTCAGTTCAATTCAAAACTAGATGGCCGGCATAACCCCGGAAAAATCTGGTTATCCAAGGCGCTCCCGGCCGGTAACGGAATGCGGGAGCATATCA
>JBFMDG010000469.1:0-6133 GCA_040754135.1 Verrucomicrobiota bacterium | reverse complement strand
AAGGCCGAGGGCCGCGGCGCGTGTTGCCGGCACCCAGCGCGTCCAGGATCGCGGTTCTCCGGTTGGACCAAAGGCCAATCGGGCCACGCGCCGGACGCGCCGGCCATGCAACAACTCGGCCAGCACGGTTCCAAGCACCACTCCCACCGCAATATAAATCGCCATCATGCGCGCACTTTACCTCTCACCTCTACCAACGTTTCTTCCCCTCCACACCATGTAACCATGTAACCATTTAACGATTTAACCATTTAACTTTGTAACTTTTTAACTTCTTCAAAAAATTTCACCACGGCGTAAATCGTAATCCAAACTGCGTCACGCATTGCAGCGTCACAGCGACGAGTCCGATGGCCACGAACGGCCAGAACCAATCGGCAAATTCAGGCGCGCCCGGCTTCAGCTTGGTCGGCTGCATTTTGTCGATGTGCTGAAACACGTCATCAAGCCCGGCGGGATCGCTGGCGGCAAAAGCAGTGCCGCCCGTCGCTGTGGCGATGGCGTGGCATTCCGGTTGTGGGCTTCCATCCGCAGCGTGCACGTAATACACCACGATTCTGTCCGACCCCAACTCGTTCCCGATCTCTTCGGCTTGTCCGCCGAACAAATCCGAGCTCACTCCATCGGAAACAAGAATGATCATGCGATCCCCCTCAGGCCGCGTCGCCAGCACCTTGCGCACTTCGCGCAGGGCCTTCGCGATTTGCGTCCCGCCCATCCAGGGCGGCTGCTTTTCCGGCCGCAAAAACGGCGTCGAGAGATTGATCGCGGAGGTGTCCTTGGTGAGTGGAACCCAGTGCAACACTTCATTGCCGAAAATGGTCAGGCCAAACGCGTCTCCTTTGCGGCGCTTCGTGAATTCCTGAATCGCTTTCATGGCGGCGTCATAACGCGATCCTTCCCCAAAAGGCGACGTCATGCTTCCCGAGACATCGAGCACAAATTGAATGTTGGTGAGGACCCGTTCCTTATCGGGAATATAGAGCCGTTGCGGGCCGGCCAGGAGCAGGATGGCGGTCGCCAGTAAAAGCGCTGCCATGAGATTGGCTGATTTGACCAGGCGTTCGAGAATCCGTCCATGCCGCACTGGACCATGATCGAACGGCAACACGAGCCGATGGCCGCGGCGCGTCCATTCCCAATACCCCAGAAGCACCGGCAGGATCAGGAACAAAAGCACCCATGGATGCGCGAAGCTCATGCGAGGAAGAAACGCGGAGCGTGCAAATTCGGACGCGAGAAATTGCACGGACCGCAGCTTAATGAAGATTTAAAATCGAGCCGGTCGGATTTCATCCTCAATTTCTTCGTTCACGATACGGCGCCAGCAATGCCGCCACGTCCACTTTTTCGGCGCCGGGTGGACGATGCAACCAACCTTCGAGGGCGCGCAGCAAAGCTCCGGCTTCAGGATGCTCGCGCAAGCGGGTGATGGAATCGAGGAGGCTGGATTCAGCCAAGCCGAGCCGTTCGCGCCAATGGGTCAGAAGCAGGCGTTCGAGCTGCGCCTGGCCATCGCGCGATAAGGTGCCTTGAGCCGCTTGTTCGACCAGCGGTTGCAACCGATCCGCCAACGTCAAGGCAGGCGCCGGTCCAGACACAATCACCGCTTTAGATTTGTGTCGGCCCATTCTCCAGAGTGGAATGAAAAGAAGCAGCCACACCACAGCCACGCCTATGATAAAAACCTTGTAACCGCCCAGCATCGGGAATGGCTCGACCGGCTGGGGACTGAGGAAACCGTTGTGCCGCGGCGGCAACAGTCCAGCAATCTCCACCGGAATCGGCGCCAGATTGGTGACTGTCGAGCCATCTTTGCGAATCAGATAATCGCGCAGATCAAACTTGCCAGGTTCGAGTCCGACATACCGCAAATCGTAATAAATCAGCGTGCCATGCGGTCGGGTAGAAGCGACCCGCACCAGTACTTTCGAGCGAATGTCCACCGGCTTCGCGTCCAACGCCGGACCCGGCAACGTCAGTTCGAGCCGCCCTTCCATTCCGACGGTGGGGACCTGCGGGCCCACTTCCGCATCCTGAGTTGGGACAGGTTTTTCCTGGGGCGAGATCACAGTAATTTCCGGTCGCGCTGAAGGCCCATTTGAGACCGCTTGCTGAGACATCACGAGGACGGGATTCGCCATGTACAGCAGCAGCATCACCATTGTCGCGCAGAGCTGCGTGGGCGTTGCCAAAGGCGGGATGGAAATGAGAAATGCGGTTTTCATCTTGTGCCTCTCCCCAGGCAATCGCGTTTTCGCAAGAACCCGCGCAACTTGGGAACGAATGGCTGATCGATCGGCAACAGGAGATGATCGATCTTGCCGCGCTTGAGTTCCTCTTCGAGCGCGTGCTGCTCGAACCAATGGCTTCGTCCGTGACCGACAAATTCGTGTCCGGATTCCGCTTCAGCGCCGCGAAAAACTCCGCCCGCCAATCGCCCGCGCTCGGCCGGATCGTGCAATTGCAGCACCAGGCAGTCGTGTTCCTGAGCCAGCAATTTCAACGCGGGGACCGCCTCCGGATCGTGCAAATCGCTCAGCACCATCACCAGCGCGCGGTTCTCGATGAAGGCCATCAGTTGACGCACGCGCCGAGCAAGCGTGGTCTGTTCGTCCAGGCGAAACCGCCGAAGCTTATGCAGCCATTGAAATACCTGAAGCCGCGACAAGCTTGGGCGGACATTGAGTTCGCGCTCGCCACAACCAAGCATGCCGACCGGACTGACGCGTGCGAGCGCTGCGAGAGCGAGGCCACCGGCGAGTTGCACGGCCCAGGCATATTTGCTGATTCGCTGCGAACTGACGCACATGGAAGCGGAGGTATCGAGCAGAATCCAAAGCGGCATTCTCTTGGGCGCTTCGTACTCCTTCACGTGCACTTTGCCGGTGCGAGCGGTCACTCGCCAATCGATCGATTTCACCGGATCGCCCGGCACGTAAGGCCGGGATTGGGCAAACTCGATGCCTGAGCCAAGAAAAGGCGACCGATCGGTGCCGTAGCTCAAGTCGTCCGCCAAACGGCGCACCGCGATCGAGAACTGCCGCTCATCCAAATGATCGTGTTGATCCAGGAGGTGTTCCATGAAAATCAGGTTAACGGAGGCGTGTGGAAACCTTCCATCCCTCCTGAGGAAGGCGGTCCTCGGAAAGTTGTTCAAATTCGACTTCGCATTGCTCCGCTTCTGTCCGTTTGACAATGGCCTCTTCGAACGCGTTTGGATAAATAACATGGAGCTTCATGCCGGGAATCAAGCCTTGTTTGCTGCCGGCATTCACGAGAGCGCTGGTTGCAAAAAAACCGTTCGTCCCGTTCGGAGTGGACAACACTTTTGTAATCGTTGCGCTCACGGGCGATTGCAGGAGGAATTTCTTAAATTCCTTTGGGACAGGCGGATCTCCGGCGCATTTTTTGTCCTCATCCCCCTCCTTCAGGTAAAAATAACCTCGTGCCAATGATGATCTAGGTTCCGTTCCCGCATTCACCGCATTGCAGAATTCAATCATGTCACCAGAGGGTATGAGATAACGACGCTCCCCCCATCGTACTGGAATCACGATCGAATTGGACGAGTGCATTTCAGAGAATAACGCAAAAACGTTCCCGCTGAGTCGGAGGGGTGCATTGGTGTCCAGTATCTTGCCCTCTCCTTGTCCGTACTTTCCCAAGCAGCCGTGCCACTCAAATGCGTACCCCGATTGTGGAGCAATGGCCAGGTAAAGGTTAATTGCCAGTTTGTCGCCGAAATAATAGTATCCAGCCCACGGGTGTTCTGGGCCGATCTTTTCGATTTCAGCGCCTATAGGACTCGCACGCATGGTGTTCAACGCCGCCTGACTGGAAGCGGCACACGCCATTCCAAAAAGGAGGACTGCTGCCATCCAAAAGGGCGCAACCCAAGTATCGGAAGTGAGATTGTTTTTGCTACGTTGACTCACAGCGCTTGATACTCTTCGCTCATCTGCCGGTCACCGTGTTCCGGATTGGGAATGAGTTTTCTGTTTTTTGAATCCACCACGAAATCGAGATGCTCCAGCGGAATTTGTCCGAGCAAATTTGGGACGTCATCGTCCACTTCCACGACTTCAAAAGCGCCGTCCCGGCCTTGAACCTCGAGGCGAACCGGGTGATAAACTTTCCTTTCTCGCGCGCCGTTGGTCGTCCGGGATAAGACTTTGCCAGACGGTTTCAATCCCAGTTGCCTGATAACGGAAGATTTCAAATAAAGGCGCATCGCTCCCGTATCCACCAACAAATCCGCGATCATGCTGCGGGGCGATTTTTTTCGCGCGTTAATTTCCTTCAGAACCAAATCGGTGTGATTGGTCAGTTTGACCTGCACAATGACTTTTCCCATTTTCATGTGAACCAATTTTAACGTCGAACAGTCTTTCGCATTCCGATCGGGACATCCTCGATCGGTTGCTTCCAATGCTCTCCAGTACTGTGACAAAGAATTTTCAGGCTAATTCTGCGACGATCTGGCGGAGGACAGTCGCGCCATTGACGCCTTCAGCGAGCGCTTCGTACGTCAGGCGCATGCGATGGAGCAGAACATCCTCGGCCAATGCGAACAAATCCTCCGGGATGGCATAGTCGCGCCCATGGATGAACGCCCGTGCTCGCGCGGCCTGAGTGAGCGCGATGCCCGCCCGTGGACTGCCTCCCAATTCAATCTGTTTTGTCCGGCGCGTGCGCCGCACCAATTCCACCACGTGCTTGATGAAGATATCGCTCACATAGATCTGCTGCACGGCGGCCATGGCTTCCACCAGATCATCAATGCTGGCCACAGGCTCCTGATTCAACATATCAAACGCCGTTTTTGGCACCGCACCGACCGCTTCACGCCGCAGGCCCAACCCTAATTGGCGCTGCACAATATCTTCTTCCTCGGTCATGCTCGGGTAACCCAGTCGATGGCAAAGCATGAAGCGATCAAGTTGCGCCTCGGGCAACTCGAATGTGCCGCTCTGCTCGATCGGGTTTTGCGTGGCAATCACCAGGAATGGCGCGGGCAATGGATAACTTGAATTGCCGATGGTCACGCGGCGTTCCTGCATGGCCTCGAGCAAAGCGCTCTGCACCTTGGGCGCCGCCCGATTGATTTCATCGGCCAACAACAAATTCGTAAATATCGGACCTTGATGCGTTCGAAATTCGCCTTTGCGCTGGTCGAGAATTTCTGAACCGATGATATCCGACGGGAGAAGATCGATCGTAAACTGAACCCGGCTGAACTTCAGATCGATGGCTTTGGCAATGGTGTTCACCAACAGGGTCTTCGCCAGACCGGGCATGCCTTGTAGCAAGAGGTGACCTCCCGTAAACAACGCGATCAACATCCGCTCGACCACATTCTCCTGGCCGACGACAACTTCCGCGACGCGTCCGCGAACCGCCTCGACGAAATTTCTGGAAGCAACGATGGACATACAGATCAATGAAACACAGGGGACTGATTTTGGTTTCTCTCGGCTGACTGAACGGACTTTGTTCCAACCCACGGCACTGCTCAATCAGTGCGTAGATTTGACTCGACGGAATGATTGAAAGCAAGCGGCTTTTCCCAACGCCAAGTGTCCGAGCCAGTCCGTTCGCGCAATCCCACGCTTCGGCAGCTTTGACCTTGGAGAACCAGCGGCGTTCGATCTCGAGACCGGATCGTGGCCTCCCAGCCGGCCATGTTCAAACCAGGGAATAAATCTTGATCCGGCCGAACTCCGGATATTTGCCATCCTTTTTCTTCTCCTGGCCTGTGGCGCCGGCCAGGACGAGTCGAGTGCCATCTTTCGTGAAGCAGGCTTTCGTCACTCTCAATTTGGCGTCGATTGCATGCAGCAATCCGCCGGTTTTGGTCGAGAAAATTGCCGTGTTCCATTTTCCCTGAAACAGGCGGCCCGCCATGACAAACCATTCGTGGGCTGGATGCCAGCAAAGTGTTTCCATCAGGCCGGCGCCATGCTCGCCTTCGTGCGTTTCATCCACTTTGCGCACCGGATTTTCGCGCCAGGCAAATCGCTGCCAAAGTTGTTTGCCATTTCCCGCCGCCGGATCGGTCGTGGAACCCATGCCGCAAACAAATAATTCCTGCCCTTCCGGACTGAACATCATTCCGAAAATCCCGCCGGTG
>JBFMDG010000468.1:0-6145 GCA_040754135.1 Verrucomicrobiota bacterium | reverse complement strand
AGCTCGATGTGTTGCGCAGCGTTTATGGAATTAGCAATGTCTTCGGGCCCTACACCAACTCACTCCCGAACAGTTCCGGGACCATCCGCCTGCGCACCGCGCACGATGCCATTTTGCTTGAGGCCAATTACGACAGCGAACCGCCCTGGCCGGCGGCCGCGGACGGGCTCGGGCACTCGCTCGTGCTCTCTCAACCATCCTATGGCGAAGGGCAGCGCCAGGCCTGGGCTGCGAGTGAATGGATCGGCGGGTCGCCCGGAAGTTACGACGCCATTCGCGCCAATCCACAAGCGAATGTCGTGATCAACGAGTTCCTCGCGCATACGGACGATCCGCAACTCGACTTCATCGAGCTTTACAATCACAGCCTGCTCACGGTCGATCTCTCCGGCTGCTGGTTGACTGATGATCCGAGCACGAACAAGTTTCGCATTCCCGATGACACCCGCCTCGCTGGCCGCGGTTTCCTTCACTTCGATCAAAACACGCTCGGATTCCGGCTCGATGCCTCGGGCGAAACGATTTTTCTGGTGAACTCGAACCAAACGCGCGTGCTCGACGCCCTTCGCTTTGGCGCGCAGGAAAATGGGGTTTCTTCCGGCCGCTCGCCTGATGGCGCAGCGACGATCCGCCGCCTGGCGATGCCAACACCGGGCACTGCGAACGGCCCATGGCGCGTCGAGGATATTGTCATCACCGAGATCATGTACAATCCGATTTCGGGCGACAGCGAAGATGAATTCATTGAATTGTTCAACCGGAGTTCGAGCCCGATTGATTTGAGCGGATGGCGGTTTACCGATGGCATTGATTTTCGATTTCCAAAAGATGCGGTGCTGGAGCCGAACAGCTATCTGGTGGTGGCGAAAAACGTGAGCCGTCTCTTATCCAATTACGCGCACCTCACCACCAACAATGCGTTTGGCGATTTCGAAGGCAGCTTGAGCAACGGCGGAGAACGCATCGCGCTGGCTCGTCCCGACCAGGTGCTTTCTACGAATGAAACCGAGCAAGTGGTGACCAACACCATTTTTATCGATGTGGCGGAAGTCAGTTACGGTACAGGCGGACGTTGGGGGCGCTGGGCCGATGGCGGTGGATCGAGTCTGGAACTGATCGATGTGCGCGCGGATCCGTTGCGCGCCGCGAGCTGGGCGGACAGCGATGAAACCAGGAAGTCGCGCTGGACGACGGCGACGTTTACTGGACGCCTGGATAACGGCAACGATGGTTATCCGCCCAATCGTTTGCACATCCTGATGCAGGGCGCCGGCGAATGCCTCGTCGATGACGTGGAAGTTTTCAAAACGGTCGGCGCAAACCTTGTCAGCAACGTCGGTTTCGAAAGCGGCACAGTGCCGGGTGCCACCGGCTGGAGTTTTTTTGGAAATCACAGCACCAGCGCAGTAGAAGCAACGGGCGCCGCTGTTGGCTCGCGTTGTTTGCATGTGCGCGGCCAGGGAGACGGCGACACCGGAATTAACAGCATTCGCACTGCGCTTGCCGCCGGACTCGCCAATGGCAATACCGCCACCATTCGCGCTCAGGTGCGCTGGCAGGCCGGCTGGCCACAGATCCTCTTCCGCACGCGTGGCAGTTGGATCGAGATGTCTGCTCAAATGGACGTGCCAAAGAATCTCGGCACTCCCGCGCTTCCCAACAGCCGCTCGATCGCCAATGCCGGTCCGGCCATTTTTGAGGTCACTCACAATCCGCCATTGCCAAGGCCAAACCAAACAGTCGTCGTCACCGCGCGCGTTTCCGATGCCGATGGGATCGGCGCCGTCTCATTGCGATATCGAGTCGATCCGAATGTGGCCTTGACCACGCTCACCATGCGGGATGACGGGTTGTCCGGCGACGCGGTGGCTGGCGATGGGATTTACTCTGCAACTCTGCCGCGCCAGAACAGCGGTGTGCTTGTCGCCTTTCGAGTCGAAGCGCGCGATGCAGCCGCCACTCCAGCCACGACCGTCTTTCCAGCAAACGCACCGGCGGGAGAATGTTTGGTGCGATGGGATGATCCGCAGCCGTTTGGGAATCTGGCGCGATACCATCTATGGAGCACGCGAGCGACCCAGGACGTGCGCGGCCAGTCTGGCGCATTGAACAATACCTTGAGGGACGCCACGCTCGTCTATGGGAACTCCCGCATCATTTACAACGTCGGTTTCCGAGACAAAGGCAGCCCTTATCACGGCGGCCAGGGCGATTTGGCGCTAACTGTTCCGCAGGACGATTTGCTCCTCGGCGCGACGGATCGCGTTTTCGCTTCCACTGGCAATGGCGGCAGCGAGGAAACCGGCTTGCGCGGCCAGCTGGCTTCCTGGCTCGCCGGTGAAATGGGCATTCCATTTCTGCACGGCCATTACATGCGCCTTTATTGGAATGGCGGAGAATTCCGCAATGTCATGGAAGATCTCGAACAACCGAACCACAATTACGCCGAGAAAAACTTCAGCGAAGGCGGCGAAGGCGATCTCTACAAAATCGCGGTCTGGTTTGAGTTCAACGATGACAATTCCGGTTTCGGAGCTATTGGCGCGACGTTGCAACCATTCACAACCACCGGTGGCGCTTACAAGCTGGCGCGATATCGCTGGAATTTTCAGCGGCGCTCGAACGATGGCAACGCGAACAATCTCACGAATATTTTTGATCTCGTGACCGCCGCGAACAGCACCACCGATTACGTCAACAAAGTGCTCAACCAGGTCGATATCGAGGAATGGATGCGCGTATTCGCTTACCATCGCATCATGGGCAATTGGGATTCCTATGCGTTCAGCGTCGGCCAAAACATGTACGCCTACAAACGTCCCGGTTACCGCTGGGTGCTCATGCCTTGGGACATCGATTTCGTTTTCGGTTTGGGAGCAGGTGTGAACGACGGCCTCTGGGGTGGACAGGATCCGGTCGTGAATCGCATGTTCGACACGCCGGCATTTCGGCGCGCACTCTGGCGCGCCTACCTCGAGGCCGTCAGCGGTCCCCTGCAATCGCAAAATTATCTTCCGCAAATCGACGCGCGCCGCACCGCGCTCCTCGATAACGGCATCGGCGGATTGAGCGACACCAAGCCGATCAAGGATTACATCGAGCAGCGCCGGAATTTTATTATTTCTCAAATCCAGGCCGCGGACGCCGCGAGTTTCACCGTCAATGGCGGAAATTTGACCACCAACCGCCCGCTGGCCACCTTGACCGGGCGAGCGCCGTTTGCCATCGCCAATATCGAAGTGAACGGCATTCCATATCCGGCCACCTGGTCCGATCAGAATACTTACTTGATCAGCATTCCCCTCACGCAAATGTCGAACGTCCTCACGATTGTTGGCGTGGATCGTTTCGGCAAACCGGTCCCAGGCGCGTCGCGCACCATCACCGTCACCTACACGGGCGTCTTGCAGCGGCCCGAGGATTACGTCGTGATCAATGAGATCATGTACAATTCGGCGGCGCCCAATGCTTCCTTCATCGAGTTGTACAACACCTCGACCACCACCACCTTTGATCTTTCCAACTTCAGGCTCGATGGCACCGGCTTCACTTTTCCCGAAGGAACCCTCCTTGGCCCTGTGAAATATTTGCTTGTGGTGAGCGATGCCGCGGGCTTTGCCGCGGCGCATGGCGCATCCACTCCCATTGCAGGCGTCTTCCCCGGCACACTCGATAATGGCGGCGAAACCTTGAAGCTCATCCGGCCCGGGGCAACGGAAACAGAAGACGTCGTGATCGATCAGGTGCGTTACGATGATGATCCACCCTGGCCGGCGGCAGCGGACGGACAAGGACCGTCGTTGCAATTGATCGATGCTTCCCGCGACAATTGGCGTGTGGCGAATTGGGGCGTGACGGCAACGAATGCCACCAATCGCGCCACGCCGGGAAATGCCAACGCCGTCCGAGCTTTCCTCGATCCTTTTCCTCTCCTCTGGATCAACGAAGTGCTCCCCAACAATGCTGTCGGCATCATGGACAATGCTGGCGATCGAGAGCCGTGGATCGAACTATACAACGCCGGCACCACGACGATTGATCTGGGCGGATATTATCTGAGCGACACCTACACGAACTTGACGCGCTGGCAATTTCCCATCGGCACCACACTCGCCGCGGGTCAATTCCTCGTGATCTGGGCCGACAATGAGCCTGCCGAATCCACCTCGACCTCGCTGCACACCAACTTTCGGTTGAATGCTACAAACGGCTCGGTTGCGCTCTCGCGTCTTCAATTCACGCAGCCTGCCGTCATGGATTATCTCGATTACAATCTTTTCAGCCCGGATCGCAGTTTTGGTTCGCATCCAGATGACCAGCCACAGCAACGCCGGATTTTTCATTTCGCCACTCCCGGCGCCTCGAACAACCCCGCCGCCGCGCCAATTTCAGTTTTCATCAATGAATGGATGGCCGGCAATACGCGCGTGCTGGCCGATCCGGCCGATGATGACTTCGAGGATTGGATCGAATTGTACAACGCCGGAAATGTCACCGCCGATCTCAGCGGTTATTTCCTGAGCGATACCCTCACCAACAAAACCCAGTTCGTCATTCCAGCCGGCACGCTCATTCCTCCAAACGGTTACCTCCTCGTCTGGGCCGATTCCGAAACTGGTCAGAACGGACGCAATAACGATCTCCACACCAATTTCCGCCTCGCGCTCGCCGGTGAGGAAATCGTCCTGACCGCTCCAGATGGTTCGCTGGTCGATTACATCAAGTTCAACACACAAACGAACGACATCAGCGAAGGACGGGTCACAGACGGAGCGGAGCCGCCGTTTGTGTTTTTCGATGTGCCATCGCCACGCGAGCAGAACGTGTTTCAAAGTGCCAATCAACCGCCGGTGCTCGCGGCCATCGGAAACAAAATCATTCCTGAGAATCAGACCTTCACGTTGACCGCATCGGCCACCGACCCTGAAGCACCGGCACAAACCCTCACCTTTCTGCTGACCGCCGACGCTCCTGCCGGCGCATCGATTGATCCCGTAACGGGTGTGTTCAGTTGGACACCGACGGAAGCGCAAGGGCCCGGCAGCTACACGTTTACTGTGCGCATCGTTGATAACGGCACACCGAACCGCAGCGATTCCGAACGCATCACCATCACCGTAGTCGAAGTCAATCGCGCTCCCGTGCTTGCCGACGTCTCAGATCAAACGGTCAATGAAGGCAGTCTGCTCGCACTCAACCTTGTCGCGGCGGACAACGACACGCCCGTCAATACGCTCACGTTCAGCCTCGATGCCGGCGCGCCCTCTGGGGCGGTCGTTGACCCGGTAACGGGCGTGTTGACCTGGACGCCATCGGAAGCGTTTGGCGGATCCACCATCGCGCTGACCGTGCGCGTTACGGACAATGGCGATCCGGCATTGACCGACAGCAAAACGTTTCGCGTCACTGTGAACGAAGTAAACAATGTGCCCGTCCTCGACCCGATTCAGGCTCAAACGGTCAATGAACTGCAAACGATCTTGATCACGGTCAGCGCCACTGATCCCGATACACCCGCGAGCCCGATCCGTTACAGTCTGGATCTCGCTCCGGAGGGCGCGCTCATCAATGCCACGACAGGCGAGATCACCTGGACGCCTACGGAAGCGCAGGGTCCAACCAACGCGGTATTTATCGTGCGGGCCGCAGAGACCGAGCCGCCCGGACTGAGTGACGCCAGAACATTTGCCGTGCAGGTGAACGAAGTGAACACCGCCCCAACACTCGAACCGCTTGCGGATTACGATCTGCTCGAAGGCAAAACCGTCCGGTTCACAGCGCGCGCTGCCGACACCGATTTGCCTGCTCAGAAATTATCTTTCACGCTTGCGCCCGGCGCGCCGAGCGCCGCGACCATCGATGCCGCATCGGGCGAGTTCAGTTGGTTGATCGATCCCGATTTCGGCGCCAGCACGAACCGCATCACGGTCACCGTCACAGACGACAGTTCCCCTGCCCTTTCCGCGTCGCAAACGTTCGAAGTGGTGGTGCGTCCGCAAGTGCATGTGGTCATTAACGAAATCATGTATCAACCCAAGGTGGACCTGGCCGAGTATGTTGAATTGTTCAACACTTCGGCGCGCACTTCGATTGATCTTTCGGGTGTGCAACTCGCGCCAGTGGAATTCGTGATTCCAAATGGCGT
>JBFMDG010000467.1:0-6154 GCA_040754135.1 Verrucomicrobiota bacterium | reverse complement strand
CCAGCCGCGATTTGGTTCGACGTATGAAGCGCCTGCCGAAATTCCGTTCAAAGTTGTGGCGCGCGATCCGGATGGTTACGTGACCAAAGCAGAATTCTTTGCGGGCGATCAGAAAATTGGGGAGGTGGTGATGGAATTCATTCAGCCTCCGCCGCCCAACCAGGAACAAACTTTCGATTGGACCTGGAAAAATGTCGCGGCGGGAGAGTATCGAGTATGGGCCAAAGTCACCGATGATCGTGGCGCCACCAAACGATCGGATGACCGGCCAATTCTGGTGCGTCAGCCGGATCCCAGTTTCGTCAAGCTCGTCGCCGCCGGTTCGGTTTGGAAATATCATTACGCAGCCTCCGGGCCGGGAGAGGGCTGGACTGCGGCAGCGTTCGACGACAGCCAATGGGCCTCTGGAAATGCGCAACTCGGCTATGGCGATGGCGACGAAGCGACGAAGCTGCCCACGCCAACACCGCGTCCGGTCACGGCTTATTTCCGCCACGCTTTTAGTGTCGCCGACACGCAAGCTTACTCGAGATTGGTTGTGCGCTTGTTGCGTGACGATGGCGCCGCGGTCTACTTGAATGGCCGCGAACTGCTGCGAAGCAATCTTCCCGATGGCCCTTTGACTCACAACACTCTGGCGCGCGAAGCGGTGGGTGGCGCCGATGAATCGACTTTTAAGATTTTCGAAATCGACCGCACGCTCCTGACCAATGGCCAGAATCTTCTCGCCGTGGAAGTGCACCAGGTAAACGTTTCCAGCTCAGATATCAGTTTCGATTTAGAATTGCTCGGACGCCGCGCCGATGTTCCTGAACCGCCGCCCGTCGTGAGCATCGTCGCTTCCACCCCACAAACGAGCGAACCATCCCCATTGGCATTGATTGCCCCGGGCAAATTCGTGGTGTCGCGCACGGGGTCGAAAGACAAAGCGTTGACCGTGCATTTGAAATACGAAGGCACGGCTACGCCAGAACTCGATTATGAGCCGCTGCCGCGGGAGTTGACGATCGCGGCTGGCGCCACGTCCGCTGAATTAATGGTGCTAGCCAAACACGACACTCTGCCCGAGGAGACGGAAACGGTGGTGGCGGTTCTCGTGCCTGCGCCCTCAGACGACGCAACGCTGCCACCCTCGTATGTCGTGGCGCCTGATCGCGGGTCGGCGAGAGTTTTCATTCGCGATGACGACCATGAGAAGCCCGTTGTCACGATTGTGGCGGAGCGAGCCGAAACATCGGAGCCGGGGCCAAACGCGGGCGTTGAACCCGGAAAACTGGTGGTTCGCCGGAGTGGTTCAACGCAACAAACTCTCGGCGTCTGGTTGAAGATCTCCGGCACAGCGGAATCGGGCTCGGATTACGCACCGATGAATTCGCCCGTGATTTTTGAAAGCGGCGTAAGCGCCAGAGAACTTCGCATCGCTCCCCACGACGATGCATTGGTGGAGGGCGACGAAACGGTCGTGGTGGAAATCATTCCGTTACCCCCGAACGTGGATCCGGTTCATCCGGCGGATTACATCATCGATCCCGAACAGAAGGTCGCGCGCGTGATTATTCATGACAATGATGCGCCGGTTGGCCATTCGACGCTCGAGATCACCTCGCCTTCGGAGGGAATGCAATTTGTGGCGCCGGCAGTCGTTCGCATCGCGGTCACCGCTATTGACCCGCTCGGCGATATCCGTCTCGTTTCCTTTTTCGCCAACGGCCAGCTCATCGGGAAATCCGAGCACCTCACGCGCGATGCAGTGATTCCCGGCAAACCTCGATTTCATGTGTTCGAGTGGACCAATGTGGGCGAGGGCGCTTATGAATTGATTGCCAAAGCCACCGACACCGCAGGCATGGCCGTGAGTTCCAAGCCGGTTCACATCAAAGTGCTCGGCACACCCGACGTGCCTGTCGTCAGTATTTTCGCCACCGTGCCGGAAACGCTTGAACCTTCACCGAACACGCGCGTCATGCCCGGCCAATTCACGATCAAAAGGCATGGCAGTGGCGACGGACCGCTCCCGGTTTTCCTCCAAATCTCCGGCACAGCGCGCAACGGAGTCGATTACACAGAAATCGCGCGTTGGGTCATCGTGCCGGCAGACGCCGGTGAGGCGAAGATTGCCGTCGCGGCCATCGATGATGATTTAACGGAAGGAGATGAAACGGTTGAACTGAAGCTGACCACGGAAGCGCCCGATGATTTTCCGTTGTCCATTCCGTTTCGAGAATTCCGCATCGATCCCGAACACGCGGCGGCGCGCGTGGTCATTCATGACAATGATACAGTTGCCGGTCCGACACTGAAAATCACGGCGCCGGCCGATGGCGAGCGATTTGTAGCGCCGGCAGCGATCAAGATTCAGGCGACCGCAATCGATCCGCAGGGATATATTCCCCGAGTGGAGTTTTATGCCGGCCACACCCGAATTGGCGTTTCGGAATTGGCTTTTCTGGTTGCCCCGGAACCCGGAACTCCTCTCGAACATGCTTTTGAATGGCGCAATCCACCCGCAGGCGAACATGTCCTGACCGCGCGGGCCGTGACCGCAAATGGCATTGCTGTGACTTCTGAACCGGTGCGCATCGTGGTTGCGCCGATTCTGGAAGGGACGGTAGTTCGACTGACGGCCATCGATCCCGAAGCCACCGAATTACCGCCGCAAGTGGATGCGATCGATTTCGCGCGCTTTTCGATCAAACGCGATGGAGATCTGACGCAAGAGCTGCTCGTGTTCGTTTCCGTCCACGGCACCGCCCAATCGGAAAAAGATTTTCAGCCGGTGAAAACTCCCATTCTGCTCGCCGCAGGTGAAGCGTCGGCCACGATCGACATCGTGCCCGTTTCGGATGAAACCGCCGAATCGATGGAAACGGTGGGACTCAGGCTCGAACTGTCTCCGTTGCTCGCGGGAGGACCGATCGGAAATCATTATCGAATCGATCCCGATTTCGCGGAAGCGGCAGCGGTAATTTACGACCGATCGCCACCGGCTGATGGCGCTGTCGAGCTCGCCATTCCGAGCCAGGGCGCGCAGTATGGCGCCGGTGAACCCGTGCGATTGCTCGCGGCCGGATTCCATCCGTCGGTGGATCTGCTGGTGGTGGATTTCTATGCCGGCGATCAGAAAATCGGCAGCTCGCACGTCCTCTTCAATCAGGCCGGTTCGGGAGGATTGCTCTTTCATGAATTTGTTTGGGCGAATGCTCCGGCCGGAGAGCACGTGATCACGGCTCAAGCCGCATTCAGCAATGGCGCGGTATTGAAATCGACTCCGGTGGCCATTCGCATTGAGGGTCTTGGTTTTCCCGCCGTTGGTATTCGCGCCATTCCGCGGCCGAGCCTCGAACCAGTTCCTGACGCGGATTACGCTCCCAAACTTTTTGAGATCTTCCGCACGGGAAGCACTGCTGAGCCGTTGAGCGTTTATTTTGAAATCGGGGGCACGGCAACTCCCGGAACCGATTACGCCGAATTGCCCAGACATGTCCTCATTCCCGCAGGGCGCAGCGAGACTCATTTGTTTGTCGAAGCCAAGGATGACACGTTGCCCGAAGGGGAAGAAACCGTCCGCGTCGAAATCAAACCGCCGCCGCCGATAGTGGATCCGCCGGTTTTCGGGATGTATCGAATCGATCCGGAGCACGCTTCGGCAACCGTTATTATTCTGGATAACGACGGGCCGGTCAGTGGCGCGTCGATTGAAATTACGGCGCCTAAGCAAGGCGAGAATTTTGTTGATCCGGCGGTGGTGGTTCTAGCTGCAACGGCCGTGGATCCGAAAAGCTACATTCCTCGCGTGGAATTCTTCATCGGTCACGAACGCGTCGGCGTGTCCGAGGTGCACTTCATTCGGCCGCCCGATCCGGGGACGCCTGTCTTTCATACGTTCGAGTGGAAGCAACCGCCCGCGGGATTGTTCACGCTCACGGCGCGGGGAGTCGATTCAAACGGCGTGCGGATTGAATCGAAACCGGTGACCTTCTCCGTCATACGCGAGCGCGAACGGGTTGTTGTGACGGTTCACGCCAGCGATGCCAAAGCTTCCGAAAGCATCAGCGCCGATGGATCAGTGGACACGGCCACGTTCACTTTCGTGCGCGCAGCCGGACCTCGGGATATCGAGGTCACCGTGTCTTTTTCCATCCATGGCACGGCGCAAAATGGCGTTGATTACAAAGAAATCCCGGGCTCCGTCAAAATTGCCGCGGGCGCTGAGGCCGCCCGCGTGGTCATCCTGCCGATCCCGGACAAAGCACTCGAAGGCGAAGAAACTATCGCCGTGAAAATTCTCGAACCTGTCTGTCCCGAGATCTTCCCGCCGCCGGCCTGGTGCTACGTCATTGGCCAGCCTTCGGAAGCGCGAGCGGTGATTGTTGACGGCACCTCGATTGACAATCATCCGCCGCGCGTAACGGTGGTGCGTCCGCATCAAGGTGCTGTTTTTCTTACAACCGATGTGGTGGAGATTCGCGCCGAGGCTTCCGATTCGGACGGTCAAATTGCCAAGTTGGAACTTTTCGCCGGGGATCGTTTGCTCGAGACCACTGCTGAATCCTCATTGACGGTTCGCTGGAGCAACCCAACCGCAGGGACACACGTCATCACCGCGCGCGCAGTGGACGACAAAGGCGCAGAATCGAGTTCGGCGCCGGTGCGCATTCTGGTGAGGCCAGCGGAGGAATTGGCGTTCGCGAAACGCGATTTGCCTTCGGCGTACGCGCCGGGAAATAAATTCGTGGTCAACTTGCGAGTCGATCCTCCCCACGCCGGGCACGCTTATGCGGTCGAAGAAGCGCCTCCCCGGGATTGGAGTGTTGGCGCGGTCAGCCATGAAGGCGTGTATGACGCCGCAACGGGCAAAGTAAAATTCGGACCTTACACCGATCAACAATCCCGGCTGTTGACTTATGAACTGACTCCTCCGGCAGGCGCCACCGGGCGGCACGAGTTTTCTGGCGTAGCATCGGTGGACGGCAAGGAGTTCCCCATCACGGGAGATCGAGTGATCGATCCGGTGGGCGATAAACACCCCGCCGACAACGAACCGGGTGACAATCGCCTGACCGTTCATGAAGTGAGCGCCTATGCCGGCGCATGGAAAGCGGGAGCGCCATGGCCGACGGGACCCACACCGATCCCGATCAGTTACGTAACACGCGCGGGCATTTTGTGGAAAGGCGGGGAAACCTACACGCTCGATCCTTCGGCGGGAAGCGATCCGCTCTGGTGGGTGAATGTGCCTCCGCCACCCCGTGTCATTTCGTTGGCCGGCGGCGCACAGGAACATGGCGCCTCGCGTGAGTCCCCTGCCCTCTGCCAGCCAGGCCAGCCCGCGACAATTCGAATTGCCGTGCAACCGCGCGCCGGCGTCTCAGCCTACGCCGTGGAAGAAACTGTTCCGCCCGGCTGGACCGTGGGCGAGATCAGTCACGAAGGCCACTTCAATTCGGCAACACGAACCATCCGCTGGGGATTGTTCCTCGATGACACCGCGCGCGTGCTGACATTTGTCGCCTCTCCGCCCGCTGATAAAACAGCCACGGCAGCGTTTGAAGGATGGGCTTCATTCGACGGCCACGATGTCGCGTTGAGCGGCGCCAAAGAAGTCGCTTTCGGAGATGCATCGACCGCCATTCGCTTCACAGGGATTTCGCGATCGCCCGAAGGAAAAGTTCGCGTGCGAGTGAATGGCCGCCCCAATCAGCTCTTCACGATCGAAGTCTCCAACGACATGGTCACATGGCAGGAGCTCTCGCCCCGCGTGCTAATCGAGAATGAACTCGAAGTCGAAGATGAAACTGCGGCGACGGATGGGTTCAGGTTTTATCGCGCGAAACCTTTGGGGCCGTGAGGAGGGGGACGGGGTTGAAGTGCTGAAGGGTTACAAAAGTTAAATGGGTTACATGGTTAAACGGGTAGCGAATTCGTAGCATCGAATGTGAGTTCGATCACTTGTTTCTGGTCGAGACGTGCTCGAACATCCGCCACGACCTTCCCGGATCTCAAATCGCGAAGGAGCGATTTGCGCGTGGGAATGCACGCGGGGCCTGGGTGCGGCTTGCACGTAGAAAAAACTAGAGCCGACTCACGTCAGGCTGCTACGGGAAACATGGGCTCCGCGTAGCATCGAATGTGAGTTCGATCATTTGTTTCTGGT
>JBFMDG010000466.1:0-6173 GCA_040754135.1 Verrucomicrobiota bacterium | reverse complement strand
CATCATCTTGAGCGCTTGCAACGATTGGCCGACCTGGTCGTGAAGGTCGCGAGCCAGGCGCTGCCGTTCGCGTTCCCGTTCGCGAAGCACTGTCCGGGAAAGGACGTTGAGGCGGTCCATGTTCCGGACGTATTGATCGATCAGGGTATAACCGAGCAGCAGAACAAAAAAGACGAGGCCGATTTCCCAGTGATAAAAGGGCACGAGTGCGACGGGAAAAACCGGCGCGGTGGTGCTGAGCGCATCAAGCAATCCTCCAATGAACATGGGCGCAAGTCCGAGCGTGATCCATCGTGCGCCAGGCGCGGCTTTTCTCCAGGAGACAATACTCCAGCCAATACTGATGCCGAACGTCATCAGGAAGAAAAGACCGTAAACGAGACTCATGGTGGAAAACCACGCGCGTTCGGGGCCAAGAAAAAAGAAAGCCATTCCAATCGGAACATAGGCAGCGGCCAGGGATCGACGGATATGGAGATTGCCGGGATTGGCGATATGGAAGAATTCGGATATCAGAAATGCCACGGCCAGCGCTCCGAACGAACTCAACCCCCAACCCAGGCGCGCCAGCCACAAATCGAGTGTTGGGTGTTGGTTGCTGCCAGTCATGATCAGGAAATACATGAAGCCCTGGCTTCCACTGAAGGCCGCGGCCCAGGCATGGAGGCGAGTGGCTTTGCCACGAACCATGAGAAACACACTGCAGGCGAGAAGCGCGGCCAGCAGCAGTTGAACAATCCATTCCACCTGCCGCCGAAAGAATTCTCGCCGCGCCGCCATCCGGTTCAGTTCCGCAAAGGAACCAATGCCAATCGGTCCACCCAAGAGACCACCCAGCCCGGCCTGGTTCATCAAACGCACGGCCAAAACATTTGTCCCGCGCGGCATCAAAACAGCGCGTGGAAGCGAATAAATATGGAGCGTTCCTGGCAACGGCTGAATCACTGGATCGAAGCTGCCGATGCGTCCGAGCGGCGTCCCGTTCAGAAAGACCTCGGTCGCATTCCCAACATACCCAAGTGACAGGGCCAGCGGCGTGTCCGCCGGCAGGTTTTGGGCAGTGAACCGAAGCCGTTGCCAGCCGATTTGGTTGATGAATTCCGCCTGTTGTTCCTGCCAGCTCCCAGGCACCTTGATCTCGGCCCATCTTGAATCATCGAATTCGGGCATGGCCCAGGTTGCATCATCGCCCCCTTGAAATCGGGCCGTGCCGGAAAGCGACAACATCAAAGCCGCCGTTTCGCCGCGCACGAGCCCGCTCAGAGGCGCGAGGCAAAACAGCATCACTAAAGCTTTGTTCAATGACAGTGTGCTCATCAGTTCAAAAATCCAGCGCGACAGAGATAGAAGCATCGAGATCGAGACCAAAGGCAGATGAACCACGACCGCTGCTAATGAACTGCGAAATCGCGATGGGCGTTGGATAATCCAGAGCTCACCGTGCGATGAGGACAGGCGGTCCACCTGTCATTCCCTTCGTCGAAAACTTCGTCCCAAACTTTGTCGAAGTTTTTCCAGATCGACAAAGGTTGGGGCAAGGTTTTGGACAACGGTGCGATCGTAACAATTCCAAACTCCAGCCATCGCTCGCCAACCCGTGGGCAAAGCGCCGTCGTCACTGCATTCGGCAGGCGCGCGACCCCAAAAGTCTCATCAGGTTGCTGCGCTGGTTACTTCAGGACGGCCAGTCGTTTGGCCGCGGCGAGTTCACGCGCGTGAAGCGCGATCATGCGGTCGCGCAGTTGTTCGAGCAGATTCTCGACGGCTCCGGGTTCGAGCGGAAATTCTTTTCGGATGGCGGCGTCGATGCGTTCGAGTTGGGTTCGGAGGGCGCTAATCTGGTTTTGCGCGGCGGCGCCTTGCGTGACGTAGAGACACCATTGTTCGGTCAGGAGCCGTCGTGTTTCGGCAAAAGCCGGCACCGTATCTGGCAAACTGGCGTTGGCGAAATCAGACCAGGCTTGTGCGAGCGCGCGATATTCCTCGGCCAGTTCGGCGAGGGCCTTGATTTTCGTGATGGTGGCGGCTTCGATCAAAAAGTCGGCATACATCGATCGATAAAGACTGCCGCCCGTTCCGGAAGTTTCGATGGAATCAAACAAGTCGCGCAGTGCGGCGTAGAGCAAACCGCCGCGAAATACCTTGAGCCAGCCGTCTTTGTTCGTGCGGTTGGTCATCATCTTGGCCAGGATTTCGAGGCCGGGCAGGCTGAAGGTCTTGATGCGAGGTTCGAGCAATTCCCTGGCGGAAGCGGCGATCCCCGCGAGCACGGCGGATTTCAGCGTCTCCCGCGCTAGTTTTTTGGGCGGCTCGAAAGTGAGGGTGCGGTTCTTGTGCGAGCAGATGCCGGCCCGCGCGTCGGCCAGTTCCTGGAAAGTGAGTTGCAGCGGCGTTGCCGCGCAATCGCCGGCGACAACCTGTTGGGCGGTTTCATCGAGGCTCCAGATCACCAATGTGTGCATCCAGAGATCGCAGGCTGCTCGAAATTGCGGAATGAACGGCAGCCGGGCGCGCGAGCACCAGACGACCGCAGGCCGTCCGGCGCTGATTTCAGAGCGCAAATTTTGCAATGCTTTTCCCGGGGCGCTTGTTTCCGTGAGGTGCGTTCGAAGGCCGACCCGTTCAAAAAAACCGGTGTACCAGGAAGCATCGGTGGCATAGGCTTTGTGGCGCCCGACGATGCTTACGCCGCTGCCCAGGCCATAACGGATGACCGATGGGCAGAAGGAGTATCCGGCGCCGATGCCGCCGGCGATTCCGAAGCAAAGCGCTTCCGAGAATGGCGCGTCGCTGAATGGGTTTCGGACGTCAGCCCAGGCGAAAAGATTTTTGAGCGCGGCGGATTCGGCATGCTTGCCGCCAAAGTGAAATGGGCCAGAAGGGATCATGGGCGGAGATTACCTCGACGAACAGGCGTGGCAAGCCGGCAATGGCGATACGGCAAGCGGGAACAGGCGAGGCAAGTGTCCGGCGCGTTTGGTGGCACTCAAGCCAGGATTTCCCGGACGAGTTCGCCATGCACATCCGTAATGCGGCGGTCGATGCCATTATGGCGGAAGGTGAGTTTCTCGTGGTTGATCCCGAGCAGGTGAAGAATTGTGGCGTGGAGATCGTAACAGTACGTTTTGTTGTCCGCCGCTTTCCATGAGAACTCGTCGCTTTCTCCGAAGGCGCTGCCGCCTTTGATTCCGGCTCCGGCGAGCCAGGTGACAAACGTGCCACCGTTGTGATCACGTCCGGTGCTGCTCTGAGCGAATGGCATGCGGCCGAACTCGGTTGTCCAGATGAGCAGCGTGTCTTCGAACAGCCCGCGCGCTTTCAAGTCTTGCACGAGCGCGGCGACGGGTTTATCGGTGCGGGCCGCCATGGCCGGGAGTTCTTTTTCGATGTTCGAGTGGTTGTCCCAGTTATTCGAAGCGCCGCCGGCGCCGCTCCAGACCTGGACGAAACGCACGCCGCGCTCGATGAGGCGGCGGGCGGTGAGGCAACTGCGTCCGAATTCCTCGCTCTCCTTTTGATCGAGCCCGTAGAGTTTTTTCGTAACCTCGGTTTCTCCGGAGAGATCGAGTGCTTCCGGTGCGCTGAGCTGCATGCGGGCGGCGAGTTCGTAGGAGGCAATGCGCGCTTCGAGCCGCGTGTCGCCCGGATTTTGAAGGAGATGCTCGCGGTTAAGTTTCTTGAACAGCGCCAGGCCGTCGGCTTCGCTTTCTTTCGTAATGTATTTCGCCGCCGACGGTGGAAATAAATCGGCAATCGGCGTCGGCGCATTCGGTTTAATGACAACCCCGGCGTGCGCGACCGGGAGAAAGCCGGAGGAGAAGTTGCCCATGTTGTTGTAAGGCAGCCCGCGCGGATCGGGCAGCACGACAAACGTGGGGAGATTGTCACTGAGACTGCCCAGGCCGTAAGAAATCCAGGCGCCAAGGCAGGGGAACCCAGGCGTGAGAGAACCGGTGTTCATCATGTAGCTGCCCGGCCCGTGCACATTGGTCTTTGACGCCATGGCCATGAGGAAGGCGAGATCATCGACGCAAGTGGCGATGTGCGGGAACACGCTGCTGACCCAGCGGCCGCAAGCGCCATGTTGTTTCCATTCGAACGGCGATTTCATCAGGTTGCCGGGCGTGCTGGTGGCGGCTTCGACCTTGACCCCGGGTTCAAATTTCTGCCCGCTGCGCCGAATGAGTTCGGGTTTGTAATCGAAAGTGTCGCATTGGCTGGCGCCCCCGTTCATGAACAGTTGAATGACGCGGCGAACTTTCGCGCGATGATGCAATCCGCCGTTCAATTCGGGTTTCGGCTTTGGCAAGGGGGCATCACTCGCCAACAGCCCGTGTTGCCCGAGGAGATGAGCGAGCGCAATCCCGCCGAGACCCCCGCCAAAACGCCAAAGGAATTCGCGTCGGGAAATGGTCCATTGCCAGTCCGGGCCCGGGCATTTGTCTGAGCGTGGCGCGGTGGTTGATACGTGACTGGCCGGTTCAGGTGGCATCGAAATCTATGCGTTTGAGTTTCCTTCGTTCTTCCAGCAAAGCCTGTAGTTCGGCAATCGTTTCCAGATCTTTGGTTCTGCCTGCCGCTCGTTTGAGGCGAATGAGCGTTTCCAGTCCGATACAGTGAAAACTCGTGCCGAATGCCTCCGCTACATCTGAAAACGGCAGCAGTTTCTCATAGGTGCCGCCGCCCGTGACCTCGCCAAGAAAGTCCACATCACCTAGGGTTGTGATGAGCGTAAAGTTTAAGCCCATTAGGATCGTTCGCTCATCCCAAACAAAAGGCAGGCCGGGCGGAGCTCCCCGGAGGTAAGGAGAGAACGGACTCATCGCTTCTGCGACACGCCGGATGTTCTCTCGAGCCCGCGAATAAACGACATCAACATCCTGAGTGAATCTTGGCGAGCCGTGCACCACCGCAGCCAGTCCGCCGACAAGAATGAAATCCACTTGCCCGGATCTGAGGGCTTGGAGCACGCGCCGATAGTCGGTCTGGCCCCGCAGGAACTCGTCCGAATTCATTTCAGCCCCCAATCCGGATTTTTCTTCCGCGCCTGTTCTCCAGCTTTCCATAACCCATAGGCAAATCGTGCGAAGTCCTCGAACTTCTCCGAGCGTTGTTGAGGCGTCAGTTTCAGGTTTTGCCGCAACAGCGTGCGATCGACGTCCTTCTTGTAATGTTCGATGACCGGGTCGTAGGCGTCGGGTAGAGCGAGGCCTGCATCATCGTTCAATTCCGCGAGTGGCGTCGTGGAGGTGGCACTCGCAACGGTGTTCGAGATCGCACTGGCCTCAGCATTGGATTCCGGGTGCGGGTTCGAAGGCAAATGCAGATGCGGGCTTGGTTTCGGCTGATTCATGCTTCAGTTCGCGAATAGAAATTCGTTGCTGTTGAGAATCAGGCGGCAGGTGTTGGCCAGTCCGTGTTTCCTGGCATACTCCGCCAGCGCGCGGACTTCGCCCTTCCGTGGGGGCCGTCCCAAAGCCAGCTCATAGGCCAATTCGATTTGCGGCTCGAGGCCGCGGCGCGACGCCTCCAGCCGTGCGGCGAAATGCTCGCTCTGCCGCACCATGAACGCATTGTTCATCATCGACAACGCCTGCAGCGCGGTCACCGACGTGTTGCGCCGGGCCGTCAATTGCGAGGCATCGGCGCAGTCGAGCGAATCCATGAACGGATCAGGGAGCGTCCGAAAAATGAACCGATACACACTTCGTCGGCTTGCCGCGGTGCTGTCCACGTCAAACGCTGCGTAATCCACATTCGGTGTCACGTGAATTCCCGGACTCAATTTGAATTGCTGGGCTGACGGGCCGCCCATTGTCAGGTCGAGGCGGCCGGTGATTTGCAACACGGCATCGCGCACGCATTCGGCATCGAGCCGGGTTCGGTTCATCCGCCAAAGAAACAGGTTGTCGGCATCTTTTCGGGCGAATTCCTCCTGCCAGGCCGCTGATTGCCGGTAGGCGGCGCTGGTCACGATGAGGCGGTGCAACTTCTTCAGCGACCCGCCGCTTTCGAGAAAGGTCGCGGCGAGCCAATCGAGCAATTCCGGGTGCGTCGGCTGCGCGCCCATCTCGCCGAAATCATTGGCCGTCTCGACGAGGCCGCGGCCAAAATGATATTGCCACACGCGATTCACGATCGATCGCCAGGTCAGCGGATTTTTTCGATCGGTG
>JBFMDG010000465.1:0-6181 GCA_040754135.1 Verrucomicrobiota bacterium | reverse complement strand
GACGAGTGGTCTTGATTTTTCTATCACACGCCAGGAATTTGCTATCACACGCCAGGAATTTGCTATCACACGCCAGGAATTCGGTATCACACGCCAGGAATTCGCTATCACACGCCAGGAATTCGCTATCACACGCCAGGAATTCGCTATCACACGCCAGGAATTCGCTATCACACGCCAGGAATTTGCCGCCACACGCCAGGAAAATGGTTTCAGGGGCGTAAAACGAGCTAAAACGCCTGATTTTAAATCTGGAACTTGTCTGGAACTGGCTTGGGAATGAGTGGCTTACACTCGAAATCGCTGTGATCGCTCCTCGGAGCGCGGCTTTCAAAGCCGCAGCGCTGGCCCGTATTCAAAACGCTCCAATATTCATCCGACGCGTTGCGGATTTGCGAAGCTGGTGAGGGTCCCAACTCGCGCTCCGCAGTCCGGACCGCGGGTCTGAGACGTCTGAGATCCGCAGCGGTTCCCCGGTGGCAGGCGTTTGGAGTTAGCCCAGAGCATGTGGGGGTTAGGGGAGCGATGCGACTCACAGGGTCGCGCTCCGGAGCTTTTCAAGCGCGGGAAGTTTGGATTGTTCCCGGCGCCGCCGCTTGCTAAAACCCGCTCATGCCACGGTTGCCTGTGATCACGCTCATCGCCGCGCTGTCGAGCTTGCCCGTCGTTCGATCCGCCGAGGTGATCCGAATGTTGGTTCCCGGCTTTACCATTCAGGAATTGCCGGTCCGCCTTTCCAATCAGAATAATCTCCGCTTCGCTCCGGATGGCCGGCTCACCACCTTGGGTTATGATGGCCGCATTCATCTGCTCCGCGATTCCAATGGCGACGGCCTCGAGGACGAAGTCACCGTTTTTTGGGATAAACCCACGCTCAGCGTTCCTGTCGGAATGGTCTGGGGGTCGGACGGCCTCTACGTCTCTTCGAAAGGGAAAGTTTCACGATTGCGTGACACCGATGGCGATGGCCGCGCGGACGTTGAAGAGGTCATCGCCAGCGGCTGGCCGCCGACCGATGTGGCTTCGGGCGGTGTGGATGCCACCGCGGTGACGCGCGATGCCGAGGGTAATTTGTTTTTCGGGTTGCTGGTGGCCGATTACTCGAATCCCTATCGGATTAAAGACGGCGTTTCGCATTACGATTTGCGGAGTCCGCGCGGCACGATCCAAAAATGGAATGCGCGAACGCGCCAGCTCGAAACGATGGCCACGGGCGTCAGGGTTCCTTACGCGCTCGCCTTCAATCGGCACGGCGACTTGTTCCTCACCGATCAGGAAGGCGAGACCTGGTGTCCGAATGGCAATCCGCTCGACGAGTTGAATCACATCATTCCGGGGCGCAATTACGGATTTCCGCCACGGCACGATCGCTGGCTGCCCGATCTGCTGAGCGAACCGCCTGTGGTTGGTTTTGGTCCGCAGCACCAATCGACTTGCGGCCTGGTATTCAACGATCCGGAACCGGCGAGCGCGGTCAGCCCGGGAAGAAAGCCGTTCGGTCCGGACTGGTGGGAAGGCGATGCCTTTGTCGCCGGTGAATCGCGCGGCAAAATCTGGCGCGTGCGGCTCGTCAAGACCAGGCATGGTTACGTTGGAAAGGAAATGCTCATCGCGCGTTTATCGATGTTGACCATGGACGTGGCCATTTCGCCGCGCGGCGAGCTTTATGTTTGTTGCCACAGCGGATTGCCGGATTGGGGAACGGGGCCGAGTGGCGAAGGAAAAATTTTCAAAATCACCTACAGCGATCGCGACGCGCCGCAACCGGTGGCGGCGTGGGCGGGGTGGAAAGACGAAGTTCGAGTGGCATTCGATCGCCCGATTGATCCTTCGATCACCAATCACCTGGCCCTTCAAAAAATTGAATTTGGCGAGCATGTGCGGGCCGCCGATCGATATGAATTGCTGAAACCGCCTTATCAGGTGGTGAAGCAGCAGGAGGTCGCAGCGCGCGGGACTTTGCGCGTTTTGTCGGCGCAGGTGGATCCGCAGCAACAGACGTTAATTCTGACGACCGAGCCGCATCTGAAAAAAGTCCACTACGCGGTGACCTTGCCCGGTGTGAAAAAAAACGGAACACCGGGTCCCGGAGCCACCGTCGATCTCGATTACGATTTGAGCGGCGTGCTGCTGAAGCGGATCACGACCAATGTGAGATTCACCATTCAAGCAACCAATGAGTTAGACGAATCTAGGAAGTGGACGGCTTTTGCGGACAAGGCGCGCGAAGCTGCATTTGCCGGCAAAGCAGGTCTCGAGTGGATGCCTTCTCCCGACCTGGTGGTTTCGAAAAAGCTCATGCAACCTCTCACCCATTTTTCTCGAGTGGTGGATTCCATCTTGTCCGGAGCATGGTTCGCCTTGGCAGACTGTTATTGGGAAAGCCCTTTTACGCACGACGGATTTCGAACGTTAGCGTCGGTTTACGCGGGCGGTTCCAACATTCAGCAGATTGGCTCTTACGGGAGTTGGTCCGGTCACAAGGATGGTTTTATTGGCGAGGACCTGGCCTACTCTGCGAGAGGCATTCCAGGTTTGCATCCATTCCCGTTGCGGTCGGTCTTCCCGACATGGGTTCTCTCTCTCGATTCGGCGCCAAAAGAAACGGTGGCATGGCAACAATTCGAACTGAGCGGGGGCGATTACGCGCGCGGGCAATCGCTCTTTTTCGGCGATTCACTCAAGTGCGGCACTTGCCATCGTTTGCGCGGTGAAGGGGGCACGATTGGTCCCGATCTCAGCAACCTGACCTCGCGCGATGCCGCTTCCGTCTTGCGCGATATTCGCGAGCCGAACGCCAGCATCAATCCCGATTACACGACCTACCATGCGTTGGCCGCCGATGGCGAATGGGTGACTGGCTTCATTCGCGCGCAAGATGAAAACGTTCTCCGCCTCGTGGCTGCGGACGGACAGGAACACGCCATTCCCAGAAAAGATCTCCGCGAATTCAAACCGAGCAGCGTTTCGCTGATGCCGACCGGGTTGCTCGACAGTTTGAACGAAGGCCAGATTCGCGATCTGCTCGTTTACTTGTTGAGCGCGCCTCCCAAACGCACTCGCGCGGATGTCGAGACCGTCGTGAAGCCCGCCCAAGCGCTCGCGGCCAAGTCACCCGCCGGCGCCATCGGCGAAGCGCAATCGATCATTTTGGTTGCGAGCAAACAGGATCATGGACCGGGTGAGCATGATTATCCCGCGTGGCAAAAATCGTGGCGGGACTGGCTCGGCCGCGCGACGGGTGTGTCGGTGCAGGAGGCATGGGAATGGCCTGCGGAGGAGCAGTTCGCGAAGGCGGGCGCGATCCTGTTTTATTTTTGGAATCACAACTGGAGCGCGGAGCGGTTGCGGCAGCTCGATCAATTCCTTGAACGCGGGGGCGCCGTGGTGTTGCTGCATGCCGCGACGATTGCCGACAAAGATCCTGAACAGTTGGCCGAACGCATCGGTCTCGCGGCGCAACCAGGACGGACCGGTTATTTGCACACGCCATTCGAGCTGAAGTTCCCGCATCGCAATCATCCGATCACGATGGGATTTCCAGAGACGCTGGCGTTGCTCGACGAGCCTTACTGGCCGATGATCGGGGACACGAACAAAGTGGAAGTGCTCGCGACGGTTTCGATGGAGGGAAAAAATCACCCGATGGTGTGGGTGCATCAAAAAGGCCGTGGCCGCGTGTTTGCCAGTATTGCTGGACATTACACATGGACGTTGGACGATCCGCTCTTCCGTTTGCTGGTGCTGCGGGGACTCGCCTGGGCAATGCAATCGCAAACCGATCGATTCGACGCGTTTCTCCTGGAATCCACCGCCAAACACGCGGAAGCGAAATAGACCGGAACGGGTGAGGGCAGGGGGGCGGCGAAGATCTTTACGCGATGAGTTTGTCCACAATCTTGCCGGCCACGTCGGTCAGGCGGAAATCGCGTCCCTGAAACCGGTAGGTCAAGCGTGTGTGATCGAGTCCGAACAAGTGAAGCATCGTGGCGTGAAAATCGTTCATGTGCACCGGTTCTTTCGTCACGCTCCAGCCGATCTCGTCCGTTTCACCGATGATTTGTCCGCCGCGCACGCCGCCGCCGGCCATCCAAAGCGTAAACGCGAACGGATGATGATCGCGGCCGGTGTTGGCTTCGCGTCCGACGCGATTTTCCCCCAAGGGCGTGCGTCCGAATTCCGATCCCCAAACGACCAGCGTCGAATCGAGCAGGCCGCGTTGTTTGAGATCTTTGATGAGTGCGGCGATGGGCTGATCGGCCATGCCGGCGTTGAACTGCAGTTCAGAGTTCAGATTGCTGTGATGATCCCAGGAGGCGTGAAAAATATTGATGAAACGGACGCCCCGCTCGACCAGCCGCCGCGCGAGCAAACAATTTCGGGCAAAAGCCTTGTACTGTCCGGGCCCGCCGCCACGATCCGCTTTGAGCGGGGGATCGTCGCGATCGACGCCGTAAGCGGCCAGAGTTGATTGGGATTCGCCGGAGAGATCCATCAGTTCCGGTGCGGCGGTTTGCATTTTGAAAGCGAGTTCGTAAGCGGCGATGCGCGACGCGATCTCCGGATCTCCCACCGCTTGCAACCGCAGTTTGTTCAGATCATTGAGCGCGTCGAGTCCGTAATGCTGCATTTCGCGCGTGATGCCGGGAGGGTTGCTCAGGTTCAACACCGGATCTCCCTGGCTGCGGAAGAGCACGCCCTGATAATTCGATGGGAGAAATCCGCTCGACCACAAGGAAGCGCCGCCACTGGTGCCGCGGCCCGCCGTCAGCACCACGTACCCGGGCAAATCGTGCGACACACTTCCGAGCCCGTAATTCAGCCACGCCCCAATCGTCGGCCTTCCGAACAACGGCACACCGCACTGAAGCATCAACTGGCCGGGATGATGGTTGAACTGATCCGTGTGCATCGAGCGGATCATGGCGATGTCATCGGCGCAGGTCGCGATGTGCGGCAGCAAATCCGAAAAATCCATTCCGCACTGGCCGTGCTTGCGGAACTGGCGCGGCGACGCCATCAAAACGGCGGAATCCTTCTGGATAAAAGCGAACCGGACATTCCTGGTGAACGATTCCGGGAGCTTTTGTCCGTGGAGTTCATTGAGTTTCGGTTTCGGATCGAACAAATCCATCTGGCTCGGCGCGCCTTCCATGAAGATGAAAATGCATGCCTTGGCCTTGGGAGTGAAATGCGGAGGTTTCGCACCACTCGCGGCGGTGGCCGCGGATGATGCTGGCGATGCGAGCAACCCGTCGCGCTCGAGCATCGACGCCAGCGCGAGCAATCCGAGACCGCTGGCGGTGGTGGTCAGAAAATCGCGACGCGTCAATTGAACGATCTCGTTCGTCATTTTGGCCAAGACACAGATTGCCACAAGCGGTGAAGGAACGGAATCTTTGATTTTCGAACATGCGAACAGACGAGGACGGGTCGTGGGGCGGAAAAAATAAAAAAACCTTCGCCTGAAGTGATCAGGCGAAGGTTTCAGTGAACGGGGGCTTTCGGGTTATTCGGCGGGCGGAGCGGGCGGACGAGGCGGACGCTCTCCACGGGGACCTTGTGGTCCGCGGCGCCGCGGGCCGGCATCACCTTCGGCAGGAGGTGCTCCTGCAGGATGAGGCGGACCGACGCGCTCGCCATCGGGACCTTCCGGCGGTTGCGGCCTGCGATTGGGACCGCCGGGCGCGCCGGGACCGCGGCCAGCCGGGCGCATTTCATCCTGCGTGAGCTGGCCGTCGTTGTTCTTGTCGAGCTTCCGCAATGCCGCTGTCGCATTGCTGATTTCGTCGGCGGACAGAACGCCATCGTTGTTCGCATCCAACGCGGCGATCAACGGCGGACGCACCCGCTCGCCATCTCCACCGGGCCGCTGCGGACGCGCTTCATCATCGGCCGGCCTTTGCGGACGCCCTTCGGCGCGGTCGCCAGCACGCGCGCGATCGCGGCGCGGGCGTTCGGATTGTTCCTGGGCGAAACTGGTCCAGGCGGTGAGCGCGATGACCAGACCCATTACGAGCTGCATTTTATTTTTCATGGTGTGTTCTTTTCGGTGGAACGCGTGTTTGAGCTGCCGACTGCGCCGCGCGGCGCAAGAAATTCGGCGGCGAAAGCGCGCGTTCGGTTTTGAGCAAAACTGTTTCGAACCGGCGCCGGCCTGAGGAATACGCCTTGCGAAGGA
>JBFMDG010000464.1:0-6205 GCA_040754135.1 Verrucomicrobiota bacterium | reverse complement strand
GCAGACGGGGCCGCCGCGCCGCGTGCTGGCGGGAGATGATTCGACGAAGCGACTGGCCATTGTTGCCCCAGACGGCTCCTTGGAATGGGAAACGCAGGTTGGGCCCATTCATGATGCGTGGGTGTTGCCGAACGGGAACATTCTCCTTCAGCAAGGCTGGCAGAAAATTGTGGAAATGACGCGCGACAAGAAAATCGTTTGGGAATATGACTCCGGCAAAAGGAATGGCAACGAAGGGAAACGCGTCGAGGTGCACGCCTTTCAGCGGCTCGATAATGGATGGACGATGATCGCCGAGTCCGGCCCGGCGCGTATCATCGAAGTGGATGGCAAAGGCGAGGTGCGCCGCGAAATCAAACTGAAGGTGAACCATCCCAATCCGCACAGCGATACCCGGTTGGTGCGGCGCACGGCGCAAGACACCTACCTGGTGGCGCACGAAAGTGACGGCGCGGTGCGGGAATATGATTTGAATGGACGCATCGTCTGGGAATTCGAGGTGCCTCTATTTGGAAAGGAACGCAAGCCCGGGCACGGCCCGGAAGCGTTCGGCAACGCGGTGTTCAGCGCCGTTCGGCTGCCCAATGGCCATACCCTGATTGGTGCCGGTAATGGCCACGCTGTTCTGGAAGTGACGCCCGCAAAACAAATCGTCTGGAAAATCGAGCAGCATGATTTGCCAGGCATCACGCTCGCCTGGGTCACCCGCGTGGAACGGTTGCCGAACGGCCACACCCTGATTGGCAATTGCCACGCCGGTCCGGATCAACCGCAGTTCATTGAAGTGACGCCGGACAAAAAAGTGGTGTGGACTTTCAAGGATTTCAAAAACTTCGGCAACTCGATGCCTGTTCAAGCCGTGGTCGAGAGCCGAACAGAATAGAACGAACGTGATGGCATGATGCGCGAATTTCCATTTCCGTTCGCCGGCCGCGGTTGCAAATTTGTCGCAAGCTGTTTCTCCCGTCCACGGTTTCCGTTTGCATGGTGCATTGTGTTCGCCGCGTTCTGCGTGTTGCACCGCTTAATGGCGGCGGAGTTTGCTCCCGAGGCATTGGAATTCTTCGAGCGCAAGATCCGTCCGGTCCTGGCCGAGCACTGTTACAACTGCCACAGCGCGCAAGCCGAAAAGGTCAAAGGAGGATTGCTGCTCGATTCGCGCGAAACCTTCTTGCAAGGGGGCGACACTGGTCCGGCATTCGTTCCGGGGGATCCCGATCATAGTTTGTTCATCAAAGCGATTCGTTACACCGATCCCGAATTGCAGATGCCTCCGAAAAACAAGAAGCTCTCGGAAAGGCAGATTGTCGATCTGACACGCTGGGTCGAGATGGGAGCTCCCTGGCCGGCGGAGCCGCCGCCGAAATCCGGGCAGGCAAAGCGCGGTCCGTTCGCAATCACCGACCAGGATCGCGCCTGGTGGGCGTTTCAGCCGATTCGCCGGCCCGATTTGCCTTCGGTGCAAAACAAATTCGGAATCGCCAATGGCATTGATGCGTTTGTGCTGGCGGGTCTCGAGCAAAAGGGACTGCAACCAAATCCGCCCGCCACCAAACGCGAATTGTTGCGCCGTGTTTATTTCGATCTGATCGGGTTGCCGCCGACATCTGAGGCGGTGGCGGCATTCGAGAAAGACAAATCGCCTTCGAGTTTCGAACGCGTCATCGATCAGTTGCTGGCCTCGCCGCATTACGGCGAACGTTGGGGAAGGCACTGGCTCGATGTCGTTCGATATGCGCAAAGCAACGGTTACGAACGCGACGGGGAAAAACCGCTGGCCTGGCGCTATCGCGATTACGTCATCAAAGCGTTCAACGAAGACAAGCCGTACGACCGCTTCATTCTCGAACAGTTGGCGGGAGATGAATTGCCGGATGTCACGCTCGATTCGATCATTGCCACCGGCTTCCAGCGGCTCGGTGTTTGGGATGACGAACCGGATGACAAGCGCATGGCGGAATTCGATGAGCTCGATGATATCATTTCAACCACCGGCCAAACTTTTCTTGGCTTAACGCTGAGTTGCGCGCGCTGTCACGATCACAAATTCGACCCCATTTCCCAGGTCGATTATTATCAGTTCCTGGCGTTCTTCCGGAACATCCGCCTCTATGAAAACGCGCGTTACACCTTTGATTCGCCCAATTATGTTCCGCTGGCATCGGCCGCGGAAATCAAAGCCTGGCGCACCAACAAGGAAGAGCGCGCTCGCCAGCTCAAGCAGAAGATCGAAGGAGAAACCAATATCGAAGCGAAGAAATCTTTGGAAACGCAGCTCAAGAAAGTGGAGGAGGAAAAACCGCCGTTTGATTGGGCGTTGGCCGTCAAGGAGCGCGGCCGCACTCCGCCTCCCACGCACATTCTCGTGCGCGGCAATGCTGGCACGCCCGGCGGGGAAGTCGGGCCCGCGTTTTTGACCGTGCTCGGAGGCGAACGGCCCCAATTGCCTGAGCCGCTGCCAGGGATGAACACGACCGGACGTCGGCTCGCGCTGGCGCATTGGATCGCGAGTCCGGCGAATCCGCTCACCGCGCGTGTGCTGGTCAATCGCGTCTGGCATCATCACTTCGGCCATGGGTTGGTGCGAACCACCACCGATTTCGGAAGGGCCGGAGTCACTCCAACTCATCCGGAATTGCTCGATTGGCTGGCCGCGGAATTTATTCGTGGCGGTTGGTCGATTAAAAAACTGCACAAGCTCATCCTGCTCTCGAACAGTTATCAAATGTCCTCGCGCACCACTGCCGCGGGGGCGGAAATCGATCCAGCGAATCAATGGCTCTGGCGCCAAAACTTGCGACGGCTCGAAGCCGAATCGATGCGCGATGCCGTCCTCGCTGTCTGCGGTCGATTGAATCCGGCCATGGGCGGCCGCGGATTTTTCCCGAGGCTCGCCGGTGAAGCGCTCGCAGGCCAATCGCGGCCCGGTTTGGATTGGCAGATTTGCACTCCGGCCGAACTATCGCGCCGCAGTGTTTATGCATTCATCCGCCGGACAATGCTTGTGCCGATGTTTGAAGCGTTTGATTACGTCAACACTGCCACTCCGCTGGGGGAACGGCCCACAACCACGGTTGCGCCGCAAGCGCTGATGTTGTTGAACGAGCAGTTCATGCACGATGCGGCATCGGCACTGGCTTCGCGTGTGTTGGAAGGAAGTGGATCTTCTACCGCAGAGCGGATTCGAACGGCTTACGCGCGCGTACTGGCGCGGGAACCGACGCGGAAGGAATTGCGTGTGGCGGGCGATTTCGTGCGCCGTCAGAAAGAGGCCTTCGACGCGCTGCGTTCGAGAGTCACATTCCGTCCGGATGTGCCGGTATCCCTCTCAGTGGAATACATGAAGCAATTGCGCCCGGATGATTTTTTGACCGGACCGTCGGCTGGCTGGGATTTTTACCGGGGCCATTGGTCGGCGCCATATGAAGGCATTCGCACCATGGATCGGCAGCGCGGACCCTTTGCCTTGTGGCAGAGCGCACCGTTTCAGGACGGGAGCATTGAAGGCGCGATCATGCTGCACACGGCGGCGGAGTTGGGCGCAATCGTTTTTCGAGCCGCCGCGGATAAGGATGAGCTGCGCGGGTATGAATTGGTGATGGATCCGCGGCACCAGCAGGTGAGCTTGTGGCGGCATGCGCCAGGCCCCGAGTTATTGATCACTAAACCGGCAGCAGTGCCAGTCGGAAAACTGATCCCATTCAAAATGGAATTTTCCGGAGCTGAAATCAGCCTGAAATGGAACGGCGATGCGACCCCGGCGCTTGAGTTTGCCGATGCGCATTCCGGAATTGTGGCTGGTCGTGCCGGGGTTCGTGCCTGGGGCGCAGCGATCAGTTTCGACCGCCTTGTAATTGGCGCGAATGGCCATCGGATCGAATGCCATGCGGCGTTGGAAAGAAAAGTTTCAAGCAACGGCCAAGCGCGACGGAGCAATTCGGATGCGGATCGCCAGGCGCTAGCGTCGCTTTGTCTGCTCTTGCTCAACCTGAACGAGTTCGTTTATATCGACTGACTGATCAGAAGCGCATGAAACCGGCTCGCTCGAACCACCCCCTTTGCACCGGAACACGCCGCGAATTCCTTTGGCAGATGGGCGCCGGTTTCGCCGGACTGGCCCTCACCGCGTTGTTGGAAGAGGACGGATTTTTTCTCCGCCATGCGCAAGCGGCCCCGGCCCATCCTCTGGCTCCGCGAACGCCGCATTTTCCCACGAAAGCCAAGGCCTGCATTTTCCTTTTCATGTATGGCGGCCCGTCGCAGATGGATCTGTTCGATTACAAACCGGAATTGCAAAAGCGCGATGGCCAATCGGTGAACATGGAAATCCGGCGGCGGGACGTCAAGGCGTCCAAACTCCTCGCCAGCCGCCGCAAGTTCGATCAATACGGCCAATCGGGCCTTTGGTGTTGCGATCTGCTCCCGCATCTTTCCAGGCACATGGACAAACTCGCGATTGTGAAATCGCTCTACGCCGATTCTTTCGCGCACGGTTCCGCCATGATTCAAATGAACAGCGGGCGCGTCATCCAGGGCCATCCTTCGATGGGATCCTGGCTGAGTTACGGATTGGGCACGCTCAATCAGAATTTGCCCGGCTATGTGGTGATGCTCGATCCGCGCGGCGGACCCATCAGTGGCGCAGCGAACTGGTCAAGCGGATTTATGCCGGCCGCGTATCAAGGAACGGTCTTTCGCGCGAGTGGCCAGCCCATATTGAATCTGGCTTCGCCGGCGGGGCAGACGCCGCAAATGCAGCGCGATTTTATCAGCGCAGCCAACGCTTTGAACGCGGAGCATCTGGCCACGCGCCCCGGCTACTCCGAATTGCAAGCGCGCATTGCCAGTTATGAACTCGCATTTCAATTGCAGAGCACTGCGCCCGAAGCTTTGGATTTGTCGCAGGAAACCGAAGCCACGCGCGCTTTGTATGGGTTGAACGCATCCAAGCCGGAGCATCCGCTGGCGCTCGGGCCGGCGCCCTTCGGCAGACAATGCCTTATTGCGCGGCGGTTGATTGAACGCGGCGTGAGGTTTGTTCAGATTTATCATGGAGGAGGACACCAACAGCAAAACTGGGATGCACACAACGGCGTCGAGGAAAACCTGAAAATTCATTGCCCGGAAATCGATCAGCCGATCGCCGCCTTGCTGGCCGATCTGGAACAACGGGGGTTGCTCGATCAAACGCTCGTCCTCTGGGGCGGCGAATTCGGCCGGCAACCCGTCGTTCAAGGCGATGGCGGCGGGCGCGATCATAATCCGAAAGGGTTTACCTACTTCCTGGCGGGGGGCGGTGTAAAAGGCGGCACGGCTTACGGTGAAACCGATGAACTCGGCCACGAAGCCGCCGTGAACAAACATCACATTCGCGATTTACATGCGACGGTCCTTCAGCTCATGGGGCTCGATTACCACAAGCTCACCTATTTCTATGGCGGGCTGGATCAGAAACTCACCGGCGTGATCGAACCGGAAATTATCCGCGGCATTCTCGCTTGACCGCAGAATCCAGGCTCCGTGCCACGTCAGTTTTTCTGCGCGCTGCCTTGAAACGAATAAATGGCCTTCTCCGTTCGAAGGTAAAGCCGGCCATTCGCCAACACGGGTGTGGCGTAGATTTTTTCCCGAAATTCGTGCGACGAAATCTGTTTCCATTCCGGCGCATTCGCCATGACCGTGACCACTCCTTGCTCGCTCGCGAAGTAAACCTTTCCATCACCGGCTACCGGTGACGCATAATAACCGCCGAGGCCGGCGAGCCGTTCTTCCTGCAACAACCGTCCCGTTTTGGCATCCAGTTTGGTGACGATCCCGCCGTCCTTTACCATCCAGAGAATCCCTTGGTCGAGGAGCGGAGTGGCGACATAGGGAATGCCGCGGGAATGTTTCCAAACCAGGTCGGTCTCGGGAAGTTCGCCGCGTTTGACAGAGGGGCGTAATGCCAGCAAGGCATTCTGCGCGCGCTGGAAAACTTCGGCGTGCCGCTCCCATTCCATTTGCGTGAGCTCGCCGCTTTGATCGAGGTCCATGCGAAAAAAACGATCGAGCACATTGGCATCCGTGACTTCGGCACGCGCCAGTTTGTTATTTTTGTTTTGGTCCCACTTTTCCAATGCGCGCGACCACGGATCGAGCTGGATGCGCGCACCGGAATCCCCACCCGGCGCCCACGAAGCCATATAAACCATCTCGTCACCGGGAA
>JBFMDG010000463.1:0-6218 GCA_040754135.1 Verrucomicrobiota bacterium | reverse complement strand
GCGGGACCGAAATCGTGACGATCAAGTATGCCCAGGGAACGGGAGTGAAACTAAAAGCCAACGGTAATGCATTCATTCAGTTTCAGGGTCACGCCGGGTTGACTTACGAAATTCAGGCCACGAGCAATTTTTCCTCGTGGCTCGGGTTGGGCACGGTTGTCGCCGATGCGCTGGGCATTTATCAGTTCGAGGACCCCAACGCTCCCCAAATCCCATTCCGCTTTTATCGCTCGGTGACGCCGTGAGCGATTAAATGAAAAGTCTATTCATTTGCGCTTTGCTTTATTGAAAATAAAGCGCGATGCAGCCGAGAATCTGCCACTCCTTGACGAAGATCCGAGGTGGCTATGGCGGGAGCACGGGTGCAAGCACGCCGGATTGCGCCACGCGAATTCTGTTCCCGGCCGGATCGACGCGAACTGGGGTAACAAGGACGACTACCTGCCGTGGTGGTTGCACGACTTCTCCCTGTTGACTCCGCACGAAACCGGCAAGGGCCAGTGTTTGGCCATCGAGCAACTGCGCATCCGCAAAACTCGAAAAGGCGCCTACCACCTTGCCGGTGGCCGGCTCTGAAGACTGCACTTCGGCGTGCATAGTCAACCCGATAATACCACGCGCCTGATCGACTAGAGGAACGACATCCAATTGCGCGCCAATTCGAGTTTGACCTGGCTTCATTTCTCCTTCCGCGGCGGTCAAGATGAGTGCCTGCCGCTGATCAAGCGTCGTCACTTTCGGTGCTGAAACCAGATCGACGCCCGGTAATCCATCGAGTGTCTTCAGCAAAACATCCAATTGCTCTTCGTTGAGCTTCATCTGCAATGGATTGTTTATTTGTGGGTCGGCAATTCCGAGCACACCGAGCGGATTGAAGGAGGATTCGATTAATCGGGTCTCAATCGTCACTTGAGGCGGCGTAGTGATGTTGGTGGGAGATGTTTCCATAGCCGGAATCAATGCTGTTGAAGCAGATGGCTGCCGGTGAAGGTTGCTGACTTCGGCCCGGAGCCGCATGAGCTCCAAGCGTTCGGATTGCGCGCGCGCGTGGTTGTCAGTTCGCGCCTCACGGAGTGCCCGAAGTTGCGTGCGAAGGTGGACATTCTCGACCTTCAGTTTTTCAATTTCATCGCGAGTCAGGTCAGCGGCGTTGCGCTGCAGCACGACCACAACAGTGAAAATGCTGATCAATGTCAGAGAGAGCGCGGTTTTATTCATGAGAAAGTTCATAAAATTTTCGGGACCGACTTTCGTAACGGCGGCCGTAATCTCTTGGCTAATTTGTTGGAAATCGCGTTCGAGCGCCTCCGTAACGAGAGCAGCCGCCAGAGCACTGCTCGGAATAGTGATGCCGCGTTGAATAAGGATCGACCGCAATTTCTCGAGGGCTCTTGAAACACGTTTTTGGGCAGCGTCATCGCTCAGGCCAAACTCGCATCCAACTTCATGAAGGGATTTGCCCTGGAAATATCGGAACAGCAAAAGGACGCGATCGGATTCGCTCAGTTCGGCGAGCGCTTCATCCAGAACAGAAGCCAGGGCGTCCCATTTTTCAGATCCGTCAGTTTCCATGGCTTGGTTGTTTGCCACCCGAGTTTCACGATGGCGCCTGCGCTGGTCGCTTCGGCGCTGACGCGTGCATTCGTAAAAAGTCGTTTTGAAAAGCCAGCCAACCAGAATTTTGCCGCGGACGCACGAGGCCTTCTTCGCCAAAGCGAGAAAGACTCGTTGCGACACATCCTGGGCGAGGTGTTCGTCGCCAAGCTGGCGCCGGGCGGTGGAATAAACAAACGGAAGATGCCGGTGAACCAGTTCCGCGAATGCTGCTTCGGATCTGGTCTCCGCGTAAGCGAGCAATAGCTCATCGTCTCGCATTGCTTTTTCTATATATCACCCGCCGGTTTGAAAATCCGACAACAAATGTTCTCAAAGTCTCTATGGTCTCTGACAACAATTCATTTCGCGTTGTCGAGGTGTGCCTCTCTTGTTGAAACGAGTTCAGCCCAGTCCCAAAGACGGAGGTTGGTTCCACGTTGCAGAACGAATAGATGTGGAGCGTGCCAGCCGTGCGCACCGACCATGGCCTGGTCCCGCTCGGTCGGGTGGCCAAGCTCCATGTTCGCGACCAGGTCAACATGTTCGAACGCGAGGACGGCCAGCGCTGCGTCAGCATCGATTTCAATCTCGACACGCGCGATTTGCAAACCTGGGTCGATTGCGCGCGCGCCGGATTGAAGGCAGCTCCGGAATAGCTTCAGAATTCCAACCGCGCAGGCCCGAGCAAGCGACGGCGCCATCCGGCCGAGTTCAATTTGCGGCGGAGGTTTGCTTGCGAAAGACGAACCACCAAAACCAAAGTGTGCCGGCGGCGCCGAACAAAAAAGCGCCAATGAAATTGCTCTGCGGACTGATGCTCCAGAGCCATGCGCCCAGGAAGGAACCGAGCGTTACAACGCAATCGCGAATCAAGTAATAAGCGCCATAGGTCCTGCCGCGTGATTCCACCGGCGCTTGCGCGATGATCAGGGCTTTGCGCGCGGGTTCACCGAATTCTTTCAAGCCGCGCACGATGAAGGCAATCACCAATCCGGCAAAGGAGTGCGCCCAAAGCAGCGTGAGCGGAAAGAGTGAGAAAAAAATAAACGTGGCCAGGACGAACGGGCGGCGTCCATGTTTGTCCGCCAGATGCGCCACCGGGATGTAGCAGATCATGGCTGTGATCATCTCGATGGCCACAAGCCAGCCGAATTGTTCAGCGGTAACGCCGCCATGATTCATCGCCCAAAGGATGACGAAGGCGTAGGGGAGCCGTTCGCAAAATCGAATCAGAATATCGCTGACGAGCAATTCTCGCAGAGTGGGATTGAAACCTCGCACCACCGAAATAAAGGAGATCGGGTTTCCTGGCTGGCTTGTGGATGTGCGCTCGGTTTTGCGCGGCTCATCCGGTTCCATGAACCACTGAAACACGGCCGTGGTGAATGTCAGAAAAATGCAACCGGCCAAAGCCCATGCCATTCCGCGTTCCCAACCCCATCGCGTTATCAACCAACCGCCCATAAGCGGGCCCGCCATCATTGGGATGCGTCGCACGAGCGATTGCACGCCGACACCCATCGTGTGCCGGTTTTGTTCGAGGGAAGTGGCGACCACGGAAAAGGTGGCGGGCAAAGACAACGCGCTCCAGGCCAGAAATAGAAAGGCACCCAGTAACAACGCCAGCCAATGCTGCCAGACGAGCACGAGCACGTAGCCGCTCATGGAAATCACGCTGAAAAGGAGCAGCGAACGGCGCTGGCCCAATCGATCGGTGAGCCAGCCGCCAGGATAGGCGTAAATGGCGCCGAGCAACGTTTGCAGGGCGTCGAAAATTCCGATGATCATGACGGTGGCTCCGAGGGTTTCCAGGTATTTGGGAGCGAAGCCAAGCCAGAGCCGTTCACCCGTTCCGGCGAGCACGAGCGCGATTAGCAACAGCGTTGTGTTGCGACGCAACGCCAGAAATTCTGCCACAATGGCGAAGGCTCTCATCGTTCTGGAAAAAACGCGCAGTTCATAGCGAGGCCGTGTCAGCAGATCCACGGCGATGCGCCTTGAAATCCAAAGCGAAGGCAATGGCAAGCAATGGATGACCGGCCTGACGTGGGATAGACCACAGTTTGCAAACAGCCACAAGCCAAATGCGGCACTGGGCCGGTACGCTGCGACCGGTCTGCGACGCGCAGTAGCGATGGCGCTCATGACTTTTGCAAACCATAGCGTTTGGACTTTTAGGAATGTTGCTGCGGTTTCGCGCTCCGGAGTTTGCAAAATGTGCGATCGAACCTTGGGGCAAAACTTCATCCAAAACTTTTGTCGATCGAAAGTCTTTTCGACAAAGGTTCCGACAAGGTTTTCGGCAAAGGGAATGAAAGGCGAGACGCCAATGCACGGAGGTGGCGTTTTTGACGGGGCATTGCGTCGGGCAATTCCTGAAAGCAATTCAGGCGAGAACTGGAACCGGCGCTGGTTCGTTGTCCCAATCGGCTCGCGGCTTTGGCCTCATGACAAAGTCGTGTGGCACCAGGGAACGAGTCTGATTAAGTTGGGTGCAAGGAAGGAGAACACGGTTATGAATGATTGGAACGAATCCGATTGGTTCAAAACCTGGTTAAAGTTGGCGCGGAAAGGGCGACAAAAGGACGGGTAGCCAATTTCCAGGGGCGGCCCGGTCCGCTGCAACGAACCGCGGACGCTCCTGGTCTCCATCGGCCGGTGCGATCTTTACCAGCACAATCCTGAATGGATCCACATCCAATCACCCTTCAGGGTTGCACCGCGACAACGAGCAGGAAATTCGCACCGGCCCTCTTCGACTTCGGAATTCGGAAGCAACATAAAGGCGCTCACTCGCCCGGGCGTTGAAAACCGCCCTTCGCTTTCGACTGCGTTCTCATTTCAACTGTGCCTTTTCGGATTTGTGAACCCGAGATGAATTGTATTTAATCAATCTCGTGTTCAGAAATTTCAATTCACGCCGCCAATTTTATTTCCCTAAAGTCGGCCGCGACACTGAATCACCGCCATGAACTCATCCGCCTCGCAATGCCCGAAGTGCTCACACGATCTGGCCGACGCCCTGGAAGCGGGCGTCAACCTTTGTCCGAATTGCGGCCAGGATTTTCGAACGCCGCCCGCGGGTTTCTGGGCGCGATATGGTTGGTTCCTTTTTTTCACCGCCCTCCTCGCTCCCGGCGTCGTCTCCTTCCTGGCGCTCGCCATCGGCAATGAAGGTTTCGCACTCGGCGCGGCCCTCGGGGGAAGTGTCGGATGCGGATTGTTTTGCGGAATCTTTCTGGCCGCGCGGTTTATCGAAACGAACATTTTGAAATTGCTGGCGAGCATTTTTCTGAGCGCTCTTTGTGCGCTGGCTTGTTTCGGAATCGCGCTGCTCGGATGCGAATCAGCCCGGACGATCAAGACGGACGCCCTGAAACAATTCTTTACCCCATGATCTCCAGCCGAGAAACCATTTCAAAAATCACCCTGTTGCGTTCCGTGTTGATCCTGGACGCAGCGGTGCTCGGAATTCTTGGTTTCGCCTTGATCATCGTTCCCCGATCCTTGGCGCGCGTTTTTCAATTTCCGAATCTGCCGGATGGCGCGCATTATCTGCTCGCGCTTTGGGGCTGCGTTTTGGCGACACTGGCCGTCGGCTACATCGTGGCCGCGCAAAATCCCTGGCGTCACGTGGTATGGGTTCAAGTCGGCATTCTGCGCGGATTTCTGGAATGCATCGTCGGACTGATTTACGTGGCTCAAGGGGTGGTGACGCTTCAGCAAGCGGGCTTCGGCATCTCGATGGCGGGCGCGATCACGCTGTTGTACGTCGTGCTCTATCCGCGCCGCGCCCGAGCGGCAACGGCAGCCACTTCCCAGCCTGAACCTGTCTCGCCATCATGACTTCTTTCCACATTCCTGAAGTGGGCGAATTGCTGAAACGGACCACCAGCCGTTGCCCGATCTGTCATTGCCCTTGCCCGGCCGAGGTTTGGAAAATCAACGGGCAACCCTCGCGGATTTTCCTAAAACGCCGCTGCCCCGAACATGGATTGGCAACGAATTGCATCAGTTCCGACGCGCGCTTTTACTGGCTGGCAAAAGGGAATCCGCAAAACGCGTGCGCCTGCCATGAAAACGCGCCGTCGCCGGATCCCATTGCCTTCCCGCAGCCGCCGGACATGAATTCACAAACCGGAATGGCCTGTTGTGCGGCCACCGGACAAGGCGTCGGCACTCTGGGCCGCAATGCGACCGCGCAGGGATCGATCGAGAAGTTGTCCACCTGCCTGGCCCTGATCGAAATCGTGCACTCGTGCAACCTGTCCTGCCCAACCTGCTACGCCGATTCACCGGTAGGCACGGGCGCTAAAGTCAATGCGGTGCCGATTGAAGATCTGAAAGCGCGCATCGACGGCGTGATTCAGCGCAAAGGTCGCATTGAAATTCTACAACTTTCCGGGGGTGAACCGACGTTGCATCCGCAATTTTTCGTGCTGTTGGAATGGGCCCAGGCACATCGTGCGATTGATTATCTTTTGCTGAACACCAATGGCGTGCGGCTGGCTGCGGATGACGCATTCGCGGAGCGGCTGGCCAAGACATTCCGTTACGGCAAGCTCCAGCTTTATTTGCAATTCGACGGAATGCAGGCGGAAGGCCAGGCGGAGCTGCGCGGA
>JBFMDG010000462.1:0-6266 GCA_040754135.1 Verrucomicrobiota bacterium | reverse complement strand
GCATCCAGTTTAATTCGCAGGATGGCATTCGGGTCCGCGACGGCGCGGCGAATTCCATTTTGCAAAACGAAATCTCCTCGAATAGAGAATTGGGAATCGATTTGGGATTTAACGGCGTGACTGTGAATGACACGGGTGACGGCGACACGGGCGCAAACGAGTTGCAAAATTTTCCGGTCGTGACCAAGGCGGTTTTGAAACCCGACCATCTCGAAATGGAAGGCACGCTCAATAGCGGTCCGAACACGACTTACCGAATCGATTTCTACGCGAATCTCGAATGCGACCCTCTCGGCCAGGGAGAAGGTTTGCATTGGCTCGGGCAATTCTCCGTCACGACCGATGGCAATGGCAACGCCACCCTCAGTGGAAATGTGTCGCGACCGCCGGAAGGCTTGCTCATCACCGCGACCGCCACCGACCCTCTGGGCAATACCTCAGAGTTTTCCGCCTGCCAGCCGATCACCAGCGGACTGCCCCCGATCGAATTGGTGGTGACGCATACCGGCGACAATGGAGCGGGATCATTGCGGCAGGCGATTCTTGACAACAACGCCAGCTTCACGTCGGCGAATAATCTCATTCGTTTCGAGATCGCAGGCACAGGAATCCATACAATTGCGCCAGGGTCGCCGCTCCCTGACATCTCCGTGCCTGTCACAATCGATGGCTACTCACAACCAGGAGCCAAACCCAACACCTTGGAAAACGGCAACAACGCCGTGCTTTTGATTCAGTTGGACGGGGCCAATGCCGGATCAGAAAATGTGGATGGCTTGCGCCTTGTCTCCAATGACAACGTGATCCGCGGTTTGATCATCACTCGCTTTTCCGGCGACGGCATCGAAGCAGCCGGCGGGGGGCGGAACACGATTTCCGGAAATTGGATCGGACAGTCCGAAAGCGGCGTAGTGGCAGGCGTGCAAAGCATCGCTGGAGGAAGCCGCCGGCCTCGAGTCATTCGGCACGCGCCAATCTTACTCGGCAATAATGGCCATGGGCTGAACCTGATCGGATCGGCAAATCGGATCGGGGGCGATTCGCCTGCCGATCAGAATATCATCGCCGCCAGTGGCATGAACGGAATCTTCCTGAATGAAAGCGGAGGCAACTCGATTTTGAACAACAGCATTTTCGGAAGTAAACAGCACGGCATTCAAGTCACGGGTCAATCCGGCAATATCATTTTGAACAATCATATTTCCGAAAATCAATTCAGCGGAGTTGCGCTGTTTGACAGCTCAGAGAACCGGCTCACCGGCAACGCGATCGTCGGCAATACTCAAACCGGTTTGCTGCTCAACGGCTCCGGCGCCGCCGAGAATTCCGTTTTGGGAAATCTGTTTTCCGAAAACCGAGCGGAAGGAGTGCTCGTTAACTCCAGCTCGTTTCTTAACCAAATTGGAAACCAGAATCCGGGCGACGGAAATTTCTTCGTGAGAAATGGGAGCGGCGGCCTGCGCCTGGTCCGAGGATTCGGCAATGACGTCGGCGTAAATCTTTTTGACAACAACAGTGGGTTGCCCATCGATACGGAAGCGTTGGGACCGAATTCCGGCCCGCCATTTCCGCCGCTCATTTCCTCGGTGGACCCGGTGCCGAATCAAAACACCGTGCTGATCAACGGAGCTGTTTCACCGCCATTTTCCGGGGACTTTGATGTCTTCCTCTTTGGCAGCATGGGTCAGAATCCGGGCCAAACATTTCTCGGCGCCTCGCGCATCAATTCCACCGGAAGCGGCTCGACCCCGTTCAGCGCCGAGTTGTTCCTTCCTCCAGGCGTGGATCAACTCAGCGCATTTCTCTCCGGCGATGGGGTCACGACTGAGTTTGGCTCGCCGTTCTTGCTCACGCCGGGAACCGCCGATGTTATCGTGGCCAAACAAGGCCCGGGCACCGCGGTCGCGCCCGGACTCGTGGAATATCTGCTTACGGTGGAAAACATCGGCTCCGCGCCCGCCACCGAAGTCATCTTAACGGAAACATTTCCGGATCTGCTCTTGCCACTTTCATCGGAGTCCGTGGTGAGCCCGACCCGCTCGGGCAACAGTTTGATCTTCAATTTGGGAACGGTAAATCCGGGCCAGCCGATCACTTTGAAGTCTCTGTTTCTGGCCAGCGGCACAGGATCCGCCCAAAACGAAGCCAAAATACAAGCGAGCAACGATTCAAATCCTTCCAACAATTCGGCCACCGTGCTCACACAGATTGACCCCCGCATCCCGCCACTTCCGGATGTCCCTGTTATTCCGGGAACCGGTTTCACTTACGGACCCGTGGATGGACCGCCGCCCATTTTGCAGGGAACGGGGATTCAGTTCACCGAGTTGATTTTGAACCTGACTCCGCCACCGCCCTTGCCGCAGACAGAGTCTTCCTTCAACGGTCCTGCGGAAGTTTTCATTCAATATTCCGAGGACGGGGGCAATACCTGGCGCGACGCAAACATTGGCTCTTCCGCAACCGGCCAGATCCGACAGGTGGCCCAGCGGGAAAACACCTTTTTTTATGACATCGAAATGCAAAGCCTGGAACTGCAAGGCGGCGGTCTTCCCGCCAATGTGAAATTGCGGGAGAGCCCCACTCTGCAATCGCGCGGCGCGGTGGTGGAACATCGATCCGATGGCGCGAACGTGCTGAATGGTTTCATCCAAATCTGGCTCGAAGTAAGCCTGAACGCCGGTGAAACATGGTTGCCGATAACGCCCGGCGCCATTCTCGTTTTGCAAAAAATGGATTACGGCGACGCGCCAAATAGCTACGGCACCGATCTGCTCAAAAATGGAGCGCGGCATCTTGTTCGCAACGGACTGCAAATGGGCGTCGGCCTGGATGCGGAGTTCGACGGGCGTCCCACAGCGCAAGCCGATGGCGACGACCTCGGGCTGCCGCTCGATGACGAAGATGGCGTGACACCGCTGCGAGTTTCGTTCACGGGACTGATGAACATCGAAGTATTCGCTCCGAAACCGGGCATGCTCGATGCCTGGATCGATTACGACAACAATGGCGTTTTCGATCATGTTCTCGCACCCGGCACCGCGAACGAATACCTGCCCAACAGCATTTCCGCGCACTTCGCTCCCGGATCATTCCCTCTGCAAGCGGGCGTGAATCGCATTGTGTTTGCCGTGCCGAAGAATTTCACACGCCGCTTTGCCTACGCGCGTTTCCGAATCAGTTCGAGCGGAGGCCTCTTGCCCACCGGCGCCGCTCGCGATGGCGAAGTGGAAGATTATTTGTTCGAGCAAAGGGATTTCGGCGATGCGCCGTCCACCTATGGCGTGGCGCCGCATCGTGTGCCCGAGCCGCCAGTGCATTTTCTTGGGAAATTGGTCGATATCGAGTTTACCAGCCAGCCGTCGGACGATGCCTCGGCCGACGATCTCGATCGCGATACGGATGATGAAGATGGCGTGATCTTCCGAAGTCCGCTGATCGCAGGTCTGCTGGCCACTGTGCAAGTGACCGCTTCGGCGCGGGGTCTTCTCGATTTCTGGATCGATTACAATCAGGACGGAGATTTTCGGGAAGCGAACGAGTTTATCTCCGGAATTGTTCTCGGGCATCCGATTCCCGGCGGCGGATCGTTCCCGTTGGAGGTCGGCGAAAATCAACTTCGATTTTTCCTGCCGAACCAGATCAAATCGGGACTCACTTTCGCGCGGTTACGCTTCAGCAGCGCCGGGGGATTGCCGCCGGAGGATAACTTCGGATTCTTTGCTCCCGCACCCGATGGCGAAGTGGAAGATTATCGCGTTCAGATTTCAGATCTGCTTCCCGATTTTGGGGATGCTCCGGATTCAGAAGCCGAACCGCGTTATCCCACATTGCGTGCCCACAACGGCGCAATCCATTTATTGACGGTCAATGATTTTCATCTCGGCCAGCGCGTCGATTTCGAGCCCGAAGCGTTTCCTCATCCGCAAGCCCTCGGCGACGACGCCGATGACGGGCTGGAATTTCCTGCTAACTCCGATCCGGATGATGAAGATGGCGTCTTGATTCCAAACCCGCTGGTGCGCGGCACGACCGCCACCGTGCGCATTCGCGCCAGCGTTCCCGATTCGCTGCCGTCCGGAGGGAAATTGGATGCATGGATCGACTTCAACCAGGATGGCGATTGGACCGATGCGGGCGAGCAAGTGCTCCGCAGCGCGCTGGTGCGTCATGGCGAAACGGATTTTGAATTCGCGGTGCCATCCGACGCCAGCGCCGGCGCCACGTTTGCGCGGTTTCGCTTGAGTCAGCGTGGCGATCTCGAACCGCATGGGACCGCCGAAAGCGGTGAAGTGGAGGATTACCTCGTCCTCGTTGAAACGGAGTTGCGGCCGTTCCGCATCGAGAGCATTCGGTTGGAAAACAACCAGGTCGTGATTGGTTGGAACGGAGATTTTATCCTCGAAAGCGCTCCTTCGGTTACCGGTCCATGGACGGGAGTGCCCAATGCGACGAGCCCCTTCCGCGTGACACTGGATAATGCGAGAGAAACTTTCTACCGGCTGAAAAAGCGCGAATGAACTTCGGCGGCGCGAACAGCCGATCGGACGCGAGCATCGAAAGATCCGTCAATTGCAATCTCCGGCTTTGCCGTCAATGGGGATTTATTCGGACACGCGGATCTCTCCGGAAGGCATTTGGACTTTATGAGCGGGAAGCTCCTTCCAAATGCTCCGCCATATTCCCGTGAGCCAGCGTCGCGTTTGTAGAAAAGGGGCCGAGATTCCGCGAACGCTGTGATGCCCGGCGCAATGATTGCGTCCAGCCGCCGTTGAGAAATTCGCCCAGAGCGGGACCATTCCGGGTGCGACGATCGTAAAACAGCCATTGCCAGATTTCGTAAGGCCACACGCGCCGGCCGATATTCGAGTACCAGCGCATCCCCGCTCGCACACGCCGGTCCGGGTGGGCAAGTACGCGCCAGAGCGACTTCGGACGAAGCTGGCAAATCGCTTCGATAAATTTCACCCACAACAACACGCGCCAGGCCGGCACGTGCGTGCTCGCCAGCACCTGATGTTTGTAATCCCAGCGGCTCAAATCGGGTTGTATGATCCGGTGTTTCGCTTGTTGCAAGGCCAGCGGTGTCCACCGATGCGGGGTGGCATAGAGCGCTTGAATCTGGTCGGGATCGTAGGAAAGCAGCTGGCGCAAGGTGCGCCAATAATCGCGGTCCCGTTCCTGAACAAATCCCGCTACCCACGCCGCCATCGAAATCATTCCATGCCGCCTCATCAGCTGGATCGCTTCGCGGTCGATCGCTTTCGTGCTTCCTTTGTGAATCGCCTGCAAAGTCGCATCGTCCGTGCTCTCGAGCCCGAGAAGAAACCGTTCAACACCCGCCTTTTTGTAGAGGTGCAATATGTCCGCATCCCGCACGATGTCGCCGGCTCGCGTCGTTCCGATGAGAACCAGCGGAACTTTCTCGGCAATCAAAGCCTCAAGAAACTGCTGCCATGCCGGGCGTGAGGCGGTCGGATTCTCGTCGGCGAGGTTAATCAGTTCGACGCCATGTTCCCGATGCAAGCGCGCCAGTTCGCGGGCAAACCGGATCGGATCTCGGTGCCGCCAGGATCGCCAAAACCCGTGCTGCCCGCAGTAATGACAATGATGAGGACAACCGCGCGAGAATTGCACCACCACTGCGCGGCGCTTCCCGTAATAAGTATAACGGCGGTGATCAATCAACTCCCAGCCAACGCGATAAGCATCCAAATCCGAAATGATGGGCGCCGGTGGATTGCACACGAGTGGACCGCTGACATCCCTCCAGCCATTCCATCGCATCGGCGCGGCCACTGTCCCTTGGCGGAATACAATTCCCGACACCTTGATCAATGGCGTTCGCTGCTCCAGCGCGCCGATCAAACGCACGATCGTTTCCTCGCCTTCGCCGCGGACGATGAAATCGATGACGTGTTCCGCTTCCATGATTTCGCGCCAATGATAGGTGGGGAACACACCTCCATAAATGATCCAGGCATGGGGCAGTTCCAATCGCACCGCTTGCATGATGCGGCACGCAGAAGGATGTCCGGAAGTCGATCCGGAATGCCCCACCAACACCGCATCGGGATCGAAGCGTTTGGCCGCCGCAATGATTTCAGCCACGCTCATCGGTCCGAATTCGGCATCCAGCAATCGAACGGAATGTCCGGCATCAAGGAGCGGACCGCCTAAGGACAAAAGTCCAAGCGGCGGCAAATGCTCGCGGGGAATGCGGCTGCCGATGGCCGGATGCGGCGGATTGATCAGAAGCAAATTCA
>JBFMDG010000461.1:0-6266 GCA_040754135.1 Verrucomicrobiota bacterium | reverse complement strand
TAAATGCAGCCGGTGGATACGTGCCCCCAGGGAATTCGCGCTGACAGGCAAGCGTGAGCAATGGTCAGCGGCAATAGAATATTGCCTTCGATCGTCTCCGCTTTTGCCTGTTCACAAGCGTCCACGGTCGGACGTCCAATGAATCCGGCGCAGTTGATCAGGAAGGTCGGCCGCTTGGCTTCGAGCCAATCGCGCAACAAGTCAAACCGGCCATAATTCAGGTCGCGCTTCGAAACAACCACAAACGGCCAATTGCGTTTGGAGAGCTCCTGCACGAAGGCCGAGCCGATGTAGCCGGAGCCTCCTAGAATGGCAATCAAACCGCGCGTGCTCATGCCGGCTCGTTCAGAAGTTTCTCGAGATACTCTCGGTACTCGCACGACGGCATCTCCCGGAGCAGATGCGCGAATTGCTCGCGGTTCACGAAGCCGTTGTGGAACGCCGCTTCTTCCGGGCAACCGATTTTCAGCCCTTGCCGTTTCTCGATGGTTTGCACGTAGGCGCTCGCTTCATGCAGACTGCTGCTCGTGCCTGCATCAAGCCAGGCATATCCGCGGGGCAGTTTTTTCACCCGCAACTCCCCCCGATTCAAATAGGTCGCGTTCACCTCGGTAATTTCCAATTCTCCGCGGGCGCTTGGTTTCAACTCGCCTGCGATGGCCACCGCTTTCCGATCGTAAATGTAAAGGCCAGGAACGGCGTAATTGCTCTTCGGTTTCTTCGGTTTCTCGCAGATCGAAATCGCCTGGCCGGCTGCATCAAATTCGACCACTCCATAGCGCCGGGGATCATTCACCAGACACGCAAAAATCAATGCCCCGCTCCGAAACTCCGCAATCGACTTTTGCACGGTGTCACCGCCCCAGAAAATATTGTCTCCCAAAATCAATGCGACCGGTCCATTGCCAATAAAGGATTCAGCGATCAACAGGGCCTGAGCAATGCCCTCGGGACGTGGCTGAGGCTGGTATTCGATGCGCAACCCTAATGCGCCGCCATCTCCGAGCAGCGCCTCAAATCGCGGCAGGTCCGGCGGAGTCGAGATGAGACAAAACTCTCGAATGCCGCTTTCGATGAGCGTGGTCAGCGGGTAATACACCATCGGCTTGTCGTAAACCGGCTGGAGTTGTTTGCTGGCCACGCGATTTAAAGGATAAAGACGCGAACCAGATCCTCCGGCGAGAATGATGCCTTTCATGAAATTTCGGACCGTCTCATGGCCATGCAATCCGGCCCGCCACTTTTTTTGCTTCGCGAGTTGGCACGGCACGGATCCAATCGCCCCATTGCAAAACGCGTGCATGCGGCCGTGACGCGGCTGCGTTGAAATCAATCAGCCCGAGTGTAAATGCCGTCTTTCCTGGGAACATCGCAGGCGGTGATCTTATTAAAATCTGCGTGGCCCGCCAGCGGGAAATCAAATCGCGAAATCAAGTCGCGCAGTCGCATGATCTCGGAATACAAAATCACCGTGAAAATTACCCGATCATCGCAACATGAGATAAGCAACTAACGCCTGGATTTCCTCGTCGCTCAGATTGTATTTGGGCATGCGTGCTTCAGGATGATCGAATCGCGGTTCCTTCAAATGCCAGAAAAGCCAGGCGGCAACTTTCTGGTGTCCGGAGGCCATTTGGATTTCGCGGAAAGCAGGCGTGAACGAATTGCTCTTGCCCAAACCCTCGCGCAGGATTTGGGAGTATTCCCGAGATTGGAGCCGATTAGAAACTCGATCGGCCAGGCCCTCACCCAAGGGAGGCCCGACTTTCCCGATCCAGGTGTTTTGTTCATGGCAGCTTTGACAAGAATAATACTCGAACAAGCGCCTCCCCTTTTCGGCTGGCGGCATCGAAGTCCAACCGGGAAAAATCATCTCGAGCGACGAGTTTGTGTTCGCGCTTCCTTTCCAGGCCATCTTCCAAACCAGACCTTTGCCCTCAGCTGCGCGATGCTTGCCCGGGCCGCCTGTGCCGTCTCCGAATGTATCGGTGAAATAGATTCCGTCCGGACCAACCGCCAGGCATGTGATCGAATGCATTGAAAGGTTCGGCAGGTCCGGGTTGCGCAGCAGCGGAACGACTGGTCCGCCAACCAGCCCCTGGCCGTTGAGAGGAATCTGATCGATCCGCTTTCCTTGAATGCGAAATTCCGGCGCTCCGTTTTCCGGATTTCCAAACAAAGCCACCAACAGCCAATCCTTCTTATGCGGCCCTAATACAGGCTCGTTCAACACCAGCAGTCCGTAGGGCGATTGATTGATCGGTCCCAGCGTTAACAGCGCATTGATGGCCATTTGCTGATCGGTTCCAGGCGGCCCCCAGCCATGATGCATTCCCGGCCATATCCGCACGATCCGATCCATGCTCGGGCCGGTGTCGCTGACGTAGGCCGAGCCGGTCGCTGCATGCCAGCTGATCACCCCTGGATTCCGAAATCCGGAAGCGAACACATAATTCCCCGCCGATCGCCCCTGCGCCGGATCGAAAAACGGGTTGCTCGAAACCGGCTCGCCGGTTTTCGTCATGCGCAAAATTTTTCCAGCAAAGGCGTTCCTGTCCCCAGCCCAGGCGGGGTTTTCGGCATCGCCCAGCGGGATGTAAAGATGGCCGTCCGGGCCGATGGCGGGTTGCTGAATGGTGTGGCTCGGCACCGTGATTTCCGGATAAGTATCGAAGAGGACTTTGATTTCAGCGCATTTCAAACCGTCCGCGGACGAGACGAGACGCAGCACCTGGCAGTACAGTTGTCCATCCTTGGCCCCACGATAATTTCGCGTGGCGAACAAATCTCCTGAATCCGGGTCAATGCAAATGCCCATCAATCCGTTTTGGGGAGTAAACGTCATGTCCTCGGGTTTGTAATTCAGAAGGTCCGCGGCAAAGACACGCACCTCACGGTTGCGGAGCACGACCTGCACGATCCCTCCAATTTCATTCACGTAATAAAGCGGGGCGGTTGGGCCGGCAGCCGGGTTCTTCTGAAAAGCAATGCCGATGGGCAAAGTGAATCCTCGGGAATCAACCGAGATCTCGAAGTCCGATTCGATCGACCAGCGAATGGCCGGATCCTTGATCAGGTATGGATCTGAACCGGTGAAGGCGCGTTCGCGCAATTTCACCCAGAATGACCGATCGAGGATTCGGCCCGTGGCCAGGCGAACGTTGAAATCATATTTCCCGAGCAAAGCGCAAAAGCCGCCGAAAAGGAGGAGAAGCAGAACCAGAAAGGCAAATATCAGGAAGCGCCTGGCTGTTTGGCTGCGACCCGAGGGACTCTCCAATGTTTCCGAATCATACGACATACGAACGCTCACGAGGCAGAATCAGGGCTTGAACCATTTGCAATTTGAACGCAACCCCTCCCACCGCACACTGCGGCGCAACGCCGCCGGTTCGGGCACCGCGGCGGCTTTTCCTTGCAACGCCCAATAATGAATCGCCACCTGCAACTGATACATGGCCTGGATCAAACTCCAAACCAGACCATGAAATCCGTGCCGCCACGCCTGCTCGGCAAAGTAACGTCCGTAAAATTCCCCCAGCGGCCGCCGCAATAGAAACGGCCAGATCCCCGGGCGCGTGGTGGCTGCAAGCCGCTCCCCATCCAAACGGCTGTACCGCGCCAGCTTTTCCATGAACGCGCCTACATCAGTCGCATAGCCGGTGTGCTCGATCGCTTCCTGCGCATTCAACGGCAAATGCACCAGTTCACCTTTCACTTCCGGATGTTCGTGCACCAGTCCGGACCAGCGCACCGCCCCCTTTCTGAAAAAACGAATCTGGTAATCGGGCCAGCAACCGTGTTCGAGCCACACCCCAAGAAAATAATTCTTGCGCGGCAAAGCAATCGCCGCCGCGGAACTCGATCCCGCCAGCAAACGCAGCCGCGCTTCGAGCTTCTCCGATGCCCGCTCATCCGCATCGAGCACGAGAATCCAATCGCCGCGGCATTGTTCGATCGCCTGATTGCGGACATGTTCCACAATGGGCGCCAGCGGCACATCGATCACGCGCCCGCCAAGATCTTTGGCGATCACACGCGTGCGATCGGTGCTGGCCATGTCCGCCACCACGCGCTCGTCAGTCCAGGCCAACGAACGCAGGCAATCCGGGAGGTTGGCCTCCTCGTTGCGGGTGTGAATCAAGGCCGAAATCTTCATGACGCGTTCGTTCGCCAAAGCACCGCCGACGTGCCCACCGTGCCGAAGTTCCACTTGGGTCGGATTTCATCCACGACTTTTCGCACGGCGGTTTTCTCGTTGAAATAATCGTGAAACATCACTACGCACTCCGGCGCGAGGCGATGTTGGTAAGCATTCCAATCATTCCGCACCCCCGCTTCCGTGTGGTCGCCATCGACGAATAACAGGCCGATCTCGCCGGGGATCTCCGCGGCTTTGTCCCAGGAACAACCGACGATGGGATGGACAAGGCCATCGCCCCGGGCACGGCGAACGTTGCGTTTCCAAAGCTCGAGATACGAGTAATCGTTGCGGCCGGTATGTTTCCGATAATCCGCGGCGTCGTTTCCCCCGATTTCAAACAGGTCCACGCTGTATATGGGAACGCGATGGGTGGTTTGGGCGCCGCGGCAGAGGAGCACGGTGGATTTGCCGTGCCATGCGCCAATCTCGACAATGATCCGCGGCGCGGTGACGAGCCGTGCGGCTGAGAAAAGGAAGCGGGCTTCGCCGTTCGTCAACCAGCCATCGATCTTCCGCGCCTGACGCACTGCGAAATAATACGGCAGGATGGGAAATTCCATGATGCCTGGGATCATCGCAGGCTGTTATCTAAGCCAATTCCTCCCGGCCCGCCAGCGCGAAATCACCCGCAGCGGTCCGGAGCGCCGGACTAAGTCCCACGACCGGCGGGCGTCTCGCCGGCGTCTCGCCGGCGTCTCGCCTTGCATTTCCTTTTGTCGAAAAACTTGTCGAGAACTTTGTCGAAAAAACTCTCTATCGCCAAAGGTGGGGACGAGTTCTCGACAAAGGTGTGATCGCAAAATCCCAAAATCCAATGCGGCTCGCCTCGCCACGGTCCGGAGCCGAGATCAGGGATGGCACACCGCTTCGATCACGTCGCTGAATTGTCCCACCTCCAGGTCGGCGAGGAGGTAAATCGCACGGTATTGACGCACCTCTGGCTTGTCCGGAATCAGGCAGGGGCGTTTGTCTTCATAAGGCGAGTAGCTGTCGCGGGCGAGAAAAACAAACTGCGAATCTCCTTCGCGCCGCCCGTAAATGGCCACACCTTGAAACGGTCCCTTTTTGAATGAAATCAGGTTCACACCCTTCGGCTTCACCTCGACCGAAATCTCCGGTTTGACGGTGCTCAAATCCAACGAATGATCCGGCGCCACCGTGCCGAGCGCTCGCCCGATGGAGGGAGTGAATGCCGGATCGAACTTTATCTTTTGAGCCAGCCGGCGAATGATGGACAGAAGGTTCTGCTTCCTGGCGGCTTTGAGTTCTACCGAGCTCTTCAACGCTGCTTTCGCGTCTGTGGTTTGAATCAACGACTGTTCGAACTCATCGGTGGCGGTGCTGAGATTGTTGAGCTCCGCGGGGGTGATGGTTGTCAATGTGTCGGCCAGACCGGTCAACCCTTGCAAAAAATGTTTGGCGAATAGAAGCCGGTCGGCTTCACTTTCCGGGACGTAACTTTTCTTGGACATGATCTTTACTCTTCCCACTCCCTGATTCGTTATGATCCGGTCCTTACCGCAAGGCATCGGATCGAGTGGCCGCGTTCGCTCGAGTGGATTGGCGATGCGACGACCCGGCTCGGGCTGGTTCAATCCCGCCATTCCCAGCGACGCAGATTCCAGCTCTTGCTATTACCCAATAGCGCGAGGAGGCCGAAACGTTACACTTTCTGGCAAATTCTTTAAAAAAAGTGGATTGGGTAATGGCTGCGGCTCCTCGGTCCGAGGACCGGAGCGCGGGACTAAGTCCCGCAGCGGCGTCGCGCGATCCCAACGGTAGCCGGGGTAACTGAGCGTTGCCATCGGGTAAGCGCCGCGGGTAGCCGAGCCGCCATCTGCCCGTCTGGAGGACCCAAAACGGCTGAAAATGGTTTTCAGTGCAAATCACGTATTTTGAACGGGTTCACCAGCATGTATTCGCAGGATTTCCATGCTTGGAACATAATTTCAGGCCCGCGATACCGAATTCCTGGCGTGTGATAGCAAATTCCTGGCGTGTGATAGCAAATTCCTGGCGTGTGATAGCGAATTCCTGGCGTGTGATAGCAAATTCCTGGCGT